>CALZIH010000287.1 GCA_945787305.1 uncultured Desulfobulbaceae bacterium
CTTCAACGTATCAGGAATTGCAGAGGTAGCTTTTTCCTGTAGAGAATAACTGATGCCAAAAGGAACTCGCAGTCTAAAATTCCGTGAAAGGTTGACAGGGGATGCCTGGAGAAACACCTCGGTGGGGTAGAGGATCCTTTTCCCACCCCGTTCAACCAGCTCGACCTGTTCATGGGAGAGGCTTACAACTCGGGCGCGAGATGCGTTGCCGACTACGACCCAGTCTCCTTTTTTACAGGGAAACCATGGCTCTTCCGGCTTATACGGGCGTGAAACAAGGCCAACTAAGATTTCAATAGGTACTCGGAGTCTAACTCCCAGGGTGGGGTTCTCAAGTTGACAGAAAACATTGATCGAGCCCACCCGCCAAGGCACGCCATGCAAAATGAGACGTTCGTTTTCCCGGACCGAACCGATGTTTAACATTAACCGCCCCTGTTGCCATAATCGCGGTATCCCCTGGCGAATTGTCCAGGCGATTCCTAAAAAAAACAAAATCGCCATACTCAAGAGAAACCAGTCTTCAGCTAGATACAGGACAAAAAACAGGCCGATGACGGCCATAATGATTGATGAGCCTTTAAAGAGAATATCAAATAGACGCACTTGAAAAGATCGTTGTCCCTGCTCTTTCCCGAATCTGGCCAGAAGGTTATAAATCAAACGATAAAGAACCCTGAGGACGAGGAGAATGGAAAAAAACGTGATTACCGCGATTATCAGATACCGGCCTCTGTTCCTGAAAAAGGTTCGCATGGAATTACGGGACGTTTCTACCAACGAAACTTCCTGCTCTTCCAGTTGCGATAATTCCAGCTCCGCCAGCTCGAGTTTATTGGAAAGACGTTTTTCAATATTTTCCCATTCGGGAAGAAGAGCTTGCACCTCTTTTCGGACCTGTTTATCAGGATTTTGAATTAGAACTTCTTGCAGATGCTCGACAGCCTTGCTGGCCGTTGGCACTACTTTTTCAAGTTCCGCGATGGTATCTTTAAGGCGAGTCTTTTCTCTTGCCCTGATGGTAAATCTTTTCAGCTCTTTGATTGCCGGTTCAACTAGACTTGTCAGTTCATCTTTCCAGCTAAAAGTTTCCGGCTTTTTTTCGGCAAATATAGCAGGTTCCACCCCGGTGGCAATACGTTCAAAATCGTTGGCTGTTTCAGAAAGTTGCTGGTCAAGGTTGGCAATTTCTTCTTCAAGATTTATTTTCTCGGCGTCTGATTTACTCTCTTTATACTTTTTTTGTGATAAACGAATTTGCTCTTTAAGCCCCTGCTGCAACTCGATGAGCGAAGAGAGCATTTCCACGGTCTCCTGGGCCTGCTCCTCTGCTTGTTGATTTTCAGGGGCTATTGTTGCTTTGTTATCCGATTCAGCGTGACTGATGGCAACAAAAAAGAAAAATATAATACAGCAAATGGTTGTCAGAATTGATTTTCGCATGATGGATCGTAGTGGGTCAAAGGACAGGAGGCTACTATTAGGAGAGGTAACCAATCGTTATCATAACGTTATACACTCCCACCCTTTTAACCTATCGATGGGGTGCGCATTGGATCTTCTTAGCTTTACAACAAAGTTACAGGAGACAGGTTACACAAATATAATGCGATTGGAAATATAAAGCTGGTGGGTTTAAAATACAGGATTTCATAATTCTTCATTATTACAGCCAATTGAGACCAGGGGATGGCTTGTAAACCTACAACCACTTAAACCTACGTTTTATATAAGAGAACACCGTACTGATCAAGCTGCCCCTGCGCATTCTGAATTCAGCTTCCATTTCCTCAACCTCCTTACCAATGTGCTTGCGAAAGGAACCGGATTTCATGATCGCAAAGACTTGTGACGGATAGACAGATCGATGGCCGGTCATCAGAAAAGATGCCACACAGGCGGTTGCCGCATAAGGTGCTACGGTGGAACCAAAAAGCTCCATGGCCAAAATGGAAGCGGCGATAGGCGTGTTTGCCGCCCCGGAAAGAAGGGCAACCATACCAATGGCCGCAAAGGTAGCGGGGTCAACACCTAGAAGGATTCCCACCAGACTGCCGCAGGTAACGCCAACAAAAAATATAGGCGTTACAATACCACCACTGCCGCCAAAGCTGAGGGTAATGGATGTAAAAAGAATTTTTGCAGCAAATGCCCACCAGATAACATCGCCTCCCTCGAGTGTTCCCTCAATGGTCTCCAGGCCAAGCCCAAGATAATCGGTTGAAAAAAGTAAGGCTAAAACGACCAAAACCGCTCCCGCCAAGGCACTTTTAAGAGGCGGCCAGAGTTTTATTCTACCGGAAATCTTTTTACAGAATTGCATGCTTTCAATTAAGCACAACGAACAGAGGCCAAACAAAATACCACTGAGCAATACCTTTAAAAAGAATATCTCTGAAAATTCAGGGACAAAGGTGATCGGGTGATAAAAATATTGGGCTCCCAGGGCAGCCGAAACATGGTAACTCATTATCCCGGCAATAAAGGAGGGTAGCAGGACGTCATACATCATTGCTCCGACAAAGAGAACTTCTATGCCAAAAATTGCCCCGGCAATCGGAGTGCCGAAGACAGAGGCAAAGCCGGCACTGATCCCGCAAATCACCAGCTTCTTTCTGTCAACATTTGTAAAGCGAAGCACATCGGAAAGCGTAGAGGCCAGACCGGCGCCAATTTGAGCACATGGCCCTTCTTTGCCAGCGGATCCCCCGGCAGCAAGGGTTATAACGGTGGTAACAATCTTGACTGGAACAACCATCGGTTTAATTCGCCCAGCCCGCTGGTGAACCGCTTCGATAACTTTTTCAGTACCATGTCCCTTTGCTTCCGGGGCCAGCTTGTCGGTTATCAGCGAGGAAAGAAAAAAGGCAAGGGGAAGCAGCAAAAAGCCATAGCTGTAGCTGTCTACCTGGGCGGTTGCATAATTGAGGATAAAAAGAAAAAAACTTGTTGAAATGCCGACGAGCACTCCGACAAGGTTGGCAAGAAAAAACCATTTAAAAATACTGATTAAAAGAACTGTTTCTTCTGCTATTTGTTTTTTCATATTAGCTAGGTCGAAAGCACCAGGTAGACATTTCAAGCTTCATATCATTTCAATTCAGAAGATAAGGATGTATAAACTTTTGGTAGCGTTTTGATCAAGCGCTTAACGCATCAACATATGTCTACATCAAACCAGGCCCCTTGGACACCGTGCTCCATGGTATCCAGCAGAAGACGAAACGGCTCTCACTTTATCGCAGCTCCAATTCGGGAATATTGTCAATACTCATAATTTGCCGATATCCTACAATGCCTCGCCACCGACGTCGGAAAGGCTAGTAGTCATTTTATTTCCTTCCAGTGGAAAATGGGTTTTGGACTTTTTGCCAGTCAATCATACATTGTTCAACCCAGATGCTCTAGTACTTACCAAATTATTTCGTGTATGTTCTATTACGGCCGCACATCGTCGCAGGCAATAATTCATATTCCAATTAATGCCAATCTTTCCGCCATCTAAAGTTTCCAAAGACGCAATCACATCCCCTTTTCATCGTTTTCTATGTCTTCCACCACCTTAAAGACATATCTTGCCGGCCAATCGGCAACGGAACCGCTGAGCGCAACTGCAACAGCAGTTGATTCCAAAATTTCCTGACGACTCACACCTAAGCCAACAGCACTGCTGACATGATATTCAATTCAGCCATAGCACCCCTTGGATATGCTAATTCCAAGGGCAATAAGCTCCTTGTATCTTTGCGCAAGATCACCGCTTTCCAAGGCTTGCATTTCAACTCTATCCATATCTTGAAATGTCTTAATACCACTTTGCTGCATCTGTAGGTTATACTTTTGCCTTAATGCTCTGGTTTCTTCTGTGTCGATAAACATCGATCCCTCCTCATTCTATCAAAAGTTACGTTTACGCAAACATGGCAATCAGATATTCCAGCTTTCGAATATTGCGTTGAGGCTTGAGGCATGAACCTTTGCAATTGTCGGCCCCTCTTCCGAGAATGGCCCGATATGCATAGTTTGTGCAACCTTTCCTTCCTCAAAAGCTTCAAATCTCACCAAAGGCAGGGAAATCGGGTTTTTCTTCTTCTCAACGGCCCTCAGTGCTTCTTCAACCATCTCTTTTGTTATAAATACTGGCTGCATGATCATCAGTGTCCATTTCCAGTTTTCCTTATTGCCGGTACTGAACACGGACATATCATCGGCCCACCAAAGCCCCTCAAGTGGCAATACCCCATAATCGATACCTATTTCTCCTCTTTTGACCATGAATTTCAAGGCATAGGAGAGCGGGTACAGCGAATCGATTGCATCACTAAATGCTTGTGAAGTATTTGGGTCACCTTCGCCATCAATCATAAGGAAGTTCATCTGTGGCACTTCGACAAGCTCAACCTTTTTGGCTGAAGGTTTATACAGGTGCTTGAGCTGCTTTTTGTAATCTATCTTGTCCATCGAAAGTATCAGGTTGAAAAATGGTTGATTTGAGGGGGCTTGAGCTTTGTGCAACAGACAGGCACAGCCTATTTTCCAGGGAGCAAACACTTATCTACTGAAAAATGATGGCTTCGTAAAAAGTCAAAAACGCAAATTGTACAGTACGGAAAAACAATGAGTTATAACCTGTCCACCGTCGGTGGCGTGGCTTTTTGCGACACCGACAAAAATAACCATTTAAAATTAAATGGTTAAACCGAAAAAGGTTTCAGCACGTAAACTTTATTTCTTATGCCCAAGCTTACATAGGGTGCGTTCGGCCCCGGAAAACGGCAAGACAAAATCTCTGCTTTCTTCCAGCTGCAATTGCCGTAATGGACCGTCTCCTTTCCACTGTGCAGCGTGGTCTGGGCCAAGCATGAGCAAGCCCGGCTGGTTACATAGTCGATTTTTTTTTCTTGTAATCCGGGGGCCGATTCAAGACGCTGATCGATAATCTCAACATTTGCAAGAGATAAGGTACGGATGATATGACGGAGGAAGGAAACTCGTTTCAAACGGGGTTCGACCAGAATGACCTGCAGATCGGGCAAGGCCACGGCCAGAACCAAGCCGGGAAATCCGGCACCGGTGCCGACATCCAGCAGTGTTGCCGATGGCAAATTGTCCTTGCCGACGACAAACGGCAAGAGAGTCAATGAATCTAAAAAATGTTTTTCAACGACATCTCGAGTTGTGGTCTTACGGGCAATGAGATTTATACGTCGAGACCATTTTTCCAGTTCACCGGCATAGAGAAGTAATTTCTCCAAGGCTATGCCATCAAGGGGAATATTTAACTTCCTGAGCCCTGATTGGAAAAGCTGTTTCATCTCTTTTTGCGGATTGTCTCCCACCGCGCCTGCTCCTACTCTTTCTCGCTCTCAACCCGAACCGCCACCGAGTTCCCATGTGCTGTCAGTCCTTCAAGATCGGCCAGCCGCCGAATATGATCGGCATCATCGAGAAGCGCTTGTCGGGAGTAGGAAATAATCGAACTTTTCTTTAAAAACGTCTCCACCCCCAGGGCCGAGGCAATTCGTGCAGTGCCCATGGTCGGCAGCACATGATTGGGTCCGGCTACATAATCGCCGGCAGCCTCCGGGGTATACGATCCAAGAAAAATTGCCCCGGCATGATTTATCTTCGGTAACCACTGCCAGGGATCACGCACCTGCAGCTCCAGATGCTCAATGGCTATTTCATTGGCCAGGACAACAGCTTCTTCCAATGTATCGGACAACAAAATCACCCCGCGCTCGGCAAGTGCAGTCCGGGCTATATTCCTACGGCTTAGCTGTTCCAATTGTATCTCCAACTGGGTCACGGTCTGCTCGGCCACAGATCTACTGGTGGTAATGAGCAGAGCCAGTGCCTGCGGATCATGCTCTGCCTGGGCAAGCATGTCGGCAGCAATAAAAGCGGGATTTGCCTTTTCATCGGCAACTATCAACACCTCGCTGGGACCGGCAAGCATGTCAATCCGCACCCGGCCCATTACCTGCTGTTTGGCCTCTGCCACATACTGGTTTCCCGGGCCGACGATAACATCCACCCGAGGGATGCTCTCGGTACCAAATGCCAAAGCGCCTATTGCCCAAGCTGAGCCGGTTTTATAGACTTCGCTGATCCCGACTTCGCGAGCGGCCATAAGCAGGGCCGGGCTGACCTTACCCTCCTGATTGGGCGGTGTAACCATTACTCGCTGCCTAACCCCGGCAATAGCAGCCGGGATGCCATTCATCAATACCGAAGAAACCAGCGGTGTGGAGCCGCCCTGGCCACCGGGAACATAGAGACCGGCAGAATCAACCGGCCGAACCAGTCGACCAGTGACGGTACCGTCCTCGCGGGTCGTAATCCAGGAATCCTCCATCTCACGTTCATGAAAGCGACGAATCCTCTCTGCAGCAAAATGGAGCGTTTCCATAAAGTCTTCATCAACCTGTTCTTCGGCCTCACCAAACTCCTCCTCGGAAACGCGGAGATGAGATACGGAAATGTTTGGGGCATCAAACTTTCGAGTGTACTCAATGACAGCAGCATCACCTTCAACCTGAACTCGCTGTAAAATTTCCGTCACCGCATCCCGACAACTCCGATCCCCCGCACTAAACCTGTTTCTGAGCCCATCTAAAATTTCACGACCTGCCTCGCAACCGCTTTCTTCAAAACGTATATCCATAGTCCACCATCCAACTGATCGTATTGTTATACTGTAACTTTTTCAAAAGACTGACTGCATAGCATGCCGCTTGATTCTTGTCAACGGCAATGCCCTTCTCCTTATTGACAGCACCGATTCGTTGAGGTGTGTTGTCGATCCGATTCAAAGAAAAATGCCTATGCGGAAACGACGCTTTACGATCCGCAAGCCCACCAGGGTCAAATTGCGTGTCCCTGCAGACTAACAATTGTTCAGAGGGTAAAGGAAACAAAAAAACTGCTGCCGCGGCCGGGCTTGCTTTTGACACGGGTTTCGCCACCATGGGCTTCAACAATGGCCTTGACTGCTGCCAGACCAAGACCTGTTCCTCCGGGTTTTTC
>CALZIH010000288.1:0-3961 GCA_945787305.1 uncultured Desulfobulbaceae bacterium
ACATCAACATTCATTAACCTGAGCATGAGACAGCGCTGGCTGCTGTTGTTTAAATTGTAGTAAACCTTGAAGAACAGACTGGTCAGCGGTGTCCTACTTTCTTAATGTTTAATGTACGTTGAAAATATACAAAGAGAGTAAGACACCAATTTTGCTCTACCGCAAGAAGTACTTCCTCGAAAGATTCCTTCCGCTCTTTTTTCAGCAGAACATTGTTTTTATCATTTCAATCATGATGGATTCGTAAAAAGTTAAACTTGTTGCTTGTACTGCTCGGAAATACAGTGAGTTATAACCTTTCCGCTCACGGTAGTGGCGAGGATTTTTACGCCACCGATAATTAGAATACTCCATGAGTACATGAATAGGCTTTTGTATGCCTATCGTTAACAAACTAAATGGCGAGGACGTTGCTATTCTTCAAGTTTCTTCACTGATCGGAGGAAGCTCAAACAAGTAAAATTCAACGGATATAACTCATCGGGTCGATGTGACCCACATGGAAATTGCACTGTATCATTCTGTCCCTGCCTCTTGAAAAGCCCCTCCTGTACGTGTTTTGAGCGAACTCCTGCAGACTGCATTCATCCACTTATCAAGAACACCTCCCAACTATTAGGGTCACGATGTCCCGGCAGCCAACCTGCTAAATATATAAAATATTGAATTTATTATATTTTTAATATTGGCACAGTGATTGTATTAGAGTGGCATGTTCGTTGTTAAGGTTCCAAATACAAATATTTGGAAAAGCACTCAGGTTAACTTTTTAAAAAGGAAGGTTACATTATGGCTGTTCAAGAACAAGTGTATGGTTATTTCATTCCCAGCGTTACCCTTATCGGCATTGGTGCTCACAAAGAAATCCCTGCCAAAATCAAGGCCCTTGGCGGAAGCAAGCCTCTGGTTGTTACCGATAAAGGTATCACCGGTGCCGGTATCACCAAACAGATCACCGATCTCCTTGGCGAAGCCGATATGGAATACGTGGTCTATGACGACACCATTCCCAACCCCACAGACGAAAACGTTCATGCCGGCGTAAAAGTTTATCAGGACAACAATTGCGACAGCCTGATTACCCTGGGCGGCGGCAGTTCCCATGACTGTGGAAAAGGCGTAGGCCTGGTAATCGCCAATGGCGGAACAATTCATGATTATGAAGGCGTTGATAAATCTACCAAGCCGATGCCTCCTTATGTTGCCGTGAACACCACTGCCGGTACCGCTTCTGAAATGACCCGCTTCTGCATCATTACAGATACCAGCCGTAAGGTAAAGATGGCTATCGTTGACTGGCGTGTAACCCCTGGCATCGCGCTTGATGATCCGCTGCTGATGATGGGTATGCCTCCTGCACTGACCGCCGCAACCGGTATGGATGCTTTGACCCATGCCGTAGAAGCGTTTGTTTCAACCATCGCCACCCCGATGACCGATTCCGCTGCTGAAAAAGCGATTGAACTTATTGCCCAGCACCTGCGTCCCGCAGTAGCTAACGGCGGCGACATCGTTGCCCGTGAAGGCATGTGTTTTGCTCAGTACCTTGCCGGTATGGCCTTTAACAATGCAAGTCTCGGCCATGTACATGCAATGGCCCATCAGCTTGGTGGTTTCTATGATCTGCCGCATGGCGAGTGTAACGCTATCCTGCTGCCCCACGTTTCACAATTCAACCTGATCGCCAAACTGGATCGCTTTGTAAAAATCGCCGAGCTTATGGGTGAAAACGTTGAGGGACTCTCCAAGCGCGATGCCGCTGAGCTTGCTCTTACCGCTATCAAAAAGCTGTCTGCCGACGTTGGCATTCCTGATGGCCTTGTTGCTCTGGGAAAACGATATGGCAAGGATGTGAAGGAAAAAGACATCGAAACCATGACGGGAAACGCACAGAAGGACGCTTGCGGTTTCACAAACCCTAGACTGCCTAAAGATATGGACGTTGCCGCAATTTACAAAGCAGCAATGTAAATCAAATCAGCAACCAAAGTAGGATTGGGGTGCATCTCTGCACCCCAATCTCTTTATAGAGGGTGATTACCGACAGTAAAAAATACACGGGGTTCAATCCGGGAGACAGATTGAATTTTTCTATGTTTAGCAAGAAGAAGCAACAGGATAACTTCACCTGTCGTGAAAAGTATTCTTTCCCCGGCGGAGAAAAATAAAATCAGTCCCCTCGCGGAGTACAAATGTTACCGACTTTGCGTGCAATAGAGTTGATGCAGTACCAAATAGATAAGCAGGCAAAGATATATTTTCACTTGAAAAGCTGAAGTGACAGCAAAAGGCGGTTTGTAACATTATGAAAGTTATCAATATTAATTCGTCGTACGATTTCGACTTTGTCAACCAGGTTGAAGAAGAAAGCGGTCAGCAACTCAACCTCTGTTACCAGTGCGGAAAATGCACCGCCGGGTGCCCCTACACCGATGAATATGATATTTCCGTCAGCCAGATCATGCGACTGACCCAGGCTGGTCAGAAAGATAAAGTTCTGCAGGCAAAATCTCTGTGGCTCTGTGCCACATGCGAGTCATGCACCGCCCGCTGTCCAAACAAAATCGACGTGGCCCGCATCATGGATGTGCTTCGCCATATGGCCAGATGGGAAGGATATGCCGGAATTCGCACCGTCAAAACCTTCTGGGACTCCTTTCTCAGTTCCGTAAAAAACAATGGCAGAGTTTTTGAAGTCGGCCTGCTCGCAAATTACATATCGCATACCGGTCGGTTCTGGACCGATATGGGACTTGGCCCCAAGGTTCTTCCCAAGGGAAAAATTCATTTCAAGCCCAACGAAATGCAGGGCAAGAAAGAGGTCACAAAAATATTCAAGCGTTATAAAGAGGAGTCGGCAAGATGAGTACATCGTTAAATTATGCCTATTACCCCGGGTGTTCAAGTACAGGAACCTCAGTGGAATATGATATGTCAAGCCGGGCTGTCTGTGAAGCCTTGGATATTAACCTAAACGATGTGCCGGATTGGAGCTGCTGCGGTTCCACCCCCGCTCACACCGTTGATCATAGCCTTTCGTCGGCGCTGTCGGCACGAAACCTGGATCAGGTTGCATCAATGGGTCTTGACTCCTGCGTTACCCCATGTCCAAGCTGCCTGGCCAACCTGAAGACGGCAAAACATCGGATGGAAGATGATGGATTCAAGGACAAGGTGAACAATCTTCTTGAAAAACCAGCCGACACCCAAGCCGAAACCAAGTCCGTGCTGCAAATACTGGTGGAAGACTACGGCGTTGAAAATATACGAAAAAAAGTGGTTAAACCACTGACCGGCCTGGTGGTTGGCGCCTATTACGGCTGCATACTCAACCGGCCGGCCGAACTGATGCAGTTTGATAACCGTGAACACCCCATGGCAATGGACAATATTATGGAAGCCCTTGGCGCTACGGTTGTTCCTTTTCCGTTAAAGGTCGAATGCTGCGGAGCATCCTTTGGTATTCCTCGTAAGGATGTGGTCATGCGACTTTCCGGCAAGCTCCTTGATACAGCAGAGGAAATCGGGGCAATGGCACTGGTCACAGCCTGTCCATTGTGTCAGATGAATCTTGATATGCGCCAGAACCAGATAAACAATGCCAATGGTACGCATCACAAGATACCCATATTCTACTTTACCCAACTCATGGGTCTGGCCCTTGGGTTGAGCGAGAAAGAACTGGGAATAAACAAGCTGTGCGTGAGTCCACGCAGCGTCCTCGATACCATGGAAAGTGAGAACAGTCTCAAGGAGAAGGCGGCATGAAGATAGGAGTTTTTGTCTGCCATTGCGGAAGCAATATCGAAGGTACTGTCGATACCGCGACAGTTGCAGCCGCTGCCAGAGAATTCCCGGGTGTGGTTTTTGCCACCGACACCATGTACACCTGTTCAGAACCAGGCCAGGATGAAATTGTTGACGCCATCAAAGAGCATAACCTTGGCGGAATCGTCGTTGC
>CALZIH010000288.1:3988-6365 GCA_945787305.1 uncultured Desulfobulbaceae bacterium
GCGGGGCTGAATCGCTATCTTTTTGAAATGGCAAATATACGGGAACATGTTTCCTGGATCGGCAAGGACCGCGAGGCCAACACCAACAAGTCCATAGATCTGGTTCGCATGGCTACTGAAAAGTTGATCCGTAACCAGCCGCTCCATCCCAAAAAATTTGACATCAACAAACGAGTTCTTGTTATCGGCGGCGGTGTTGCCGGTATCCAGGCAGCCCTAGATTGTGCCGACGGCGGTTTAGAAGTGGTTATGGTCGAAAAAGCAACGACCATTGGCGGCAAAATGGCGAAGCTGGACAAAACATTTCCCACCGTGGACTGTTCCAGCTGTATCCTCGGCCCGAGAATGGTCGACGTGGCCCAGCATCCAAACATCACCCTCCATGCCTATTCGGAAATCGATGAAATCAAAGGGTATGTTGGTAACTTTGAGATCAAGGTCAAAAAGAAAGCGACCTATGTCGACTGGAGCAAATGTACCGGTTGCGGTATCTGTATGGATAAATGTCCGAGCAAAAAAGCAACAGACACATTTAACGAAGATATCGGCAAAACAACGGCAATTAACATTCCTTTTCCCCAGGCAATACCCAAGAAAGCAAAGATTGACCCTGTATTCTGCACCAAAATACAAAAAGGCAAATGCGGGGTTTGTGCCAAGGTATGCCCTTCCGACTGTATTGATTATGAAATGCAGGATGCTTTTGTCACGGAAAAAGTAGGGGCTATTGTCACGGCCACTGGCTTTGATCTTTTTGACTGGAGTATCTACGGTGAATACGGCGCCGGACGGTATCCCGATGTCATTACCTCTCTGCAATATGAACGGATGCTGTCAGCCTCCGGCCCGACCGGTGGTCACATCAAGCGTCCTTCAGACGGTAAAGAGCCTAAAAACGTTGTTTTTGTGCAATGCGTCGGTTCCCGTGACAAATCAGTCGGCCGTCCCTATTGTACCGGGTTCTGCTGCATGTACACGGCTAAACAGGCAATCTTAACCAAAGATCACCTGCCGGAATCCCAGAGTTACGTTTTTTATATGGATATCAGGGCAACGGGGAAACTCTACGATGAGTTCACCCGCCGGGCCATGGAGGAATACGACACCAATTATATACGGGGCCGGGTTTCCATGATCTATCCCAAGGGCGACAAACTGCTGGTCCGCGGTGCAGACACGCTGATGGGAACACAGGTTGAAGTGGATGCGGATCTTGTTGTGCTGGCAGTCGGAGCAGAAGCAGCTGCCGGAGCGAGTGAACTGGCTGAAAAGCTGCGCATCTCGTACGACTCCTATGGCTTTTACATGGAAGGCCACCCCAAGCTGAAACCTGTAGAGACAAACACCGCCGGGGTCTATCTTGCCGGCGCCTGCCAGGGCCCCAAGGATATTCCTTCATCGGTTGGCCAGGGAAGTGCAGCGGCGGCCAAAGTATTAGGCCTGTTTGCCAAGGATCAGCTGGAAAGTGACCCCCAAGTCTCACTTGTCGATATCAAACGCTGTATAGGCTGCGGCAAATGTATCCAAACCTGCCCGTTTGGAGCCATCCAGGAAATCGACTTCCGGGGCATGGCCAAGGCCGATGTCATCGAAACAATATGTCAGGGTTGCGGTATCTGTACATCAACCTGTCCCCAGGGCGCTGTTCAACTCCAGCATTTCACTGACAACCAGATACTCTCAGAGGTGAATGCATTATGCCAGTTTTAGAAGGTAAAGAACTTCGTATCGTCGGTTTCCTGTGTAACTGGTGTTCATATGGCGGCGCCGATACTGCTGGAGTCGGACGTTTTAATCAACCAACGGATCTCCGCATTATCAAAGTCCCCTGTTCAGGCAGGATTGATCCGCTGTTCGTCGTCAAAACATTAATGAACGGAGCCGACGGTGTATTGGTCTCAGGTTGCCATCCCAGGGATTGCCATTATGCAGAAGGCAATTTTTATGCCCGGAGAAGGCTTGAAATGATGCAAAAATTCCTGCCCGTTCTCGGTTATGAACCGGAACGTTTTGCCTATACCTGGGTTTCCGCATCGGAAGGCCAGAGATGGCAACAGGTGGTTACATCGTTTACCGATCAGATACACGCGCTCGGCCCTGCACCTAAAATTGCAGGACCGTCAGCCTCTGACACCCTCAACCTGATGGAAGCGGCGCTTTAAGTACCGCTACTTCAAGTATACGACGAATTAAGGAGACCAGGTGAACATTCAAGAACAACTCAAGGACAGCATCCGACAAGCCCTGCCGGATCTGGATGTGGTCATCGGCTGGTGCGGGAGCTTTGATCCGCTCCACGCGGCACCACATTTCATCCGCAGTGATGAAGATATAGATAAACTTACCATAAATCCGCTGAGTGTGCACAATCTGGCGA
>CALZIH010000289.1 GCA_945787305.1 uncultured Desulfobulbaceae bacterium
TCCATTTTCATTATCTCCATGAGCTGGAGCCTGGTGATACGGTTTATGCCAGACTGGAAGGAAAAAACGATATTCCTTTGCCACGATTATATTTAAGTGATTTTGGCGGTAAATTGCTCGTTTTAGGTGACATTGATGAAACGTCAAATTCTATATCATTCACCTATTCCAGCCTGGAAGGTGCAGCCGGTATTGTCCTGACCATCGACGGCAACAACGCGGATATCCGTCCGGAAACCAGGAGTTATCGTCTTACATTGGGACTCAACGCTCCATATGTATTGCAAGGTGGCGCTGAAGCTATTGGGATTCCCGTTGTTAAGGAAAGCAAGCGTGTCAATATAGAACTTTTCGTTGATCAAATTGTTAATGTTGATCAACAAAGGGAAAATTTTTCTGTGGTAGGCTCGCTGCAATTGCAATGGCTGGATCCTACATTAGCTTTTAATCCTGCTGATTGTAACTGTTCGATTAAAAAGAGGAACATAAATGACATCAAGTCCCTGTCCGGTGATCAGGAAATACTTTTGCCTGTATTTACCTTTTTTAATCAGCAGGGGAACCGGTGGTCCCAAGACCAGGTTGTTATTGTTGAGTCATCCGGTAAAGCGTACTATCAGGAGCGGTTCACCGTGACGCTGCAGGCGCCGGATTTTGATTTTAGGGCGTACCCTTTTGATCACCAGAAATTCCATGTCCGCATCGATCTCACCTTGCCAACGGAGTTTTTTTCTTTCCATGCACTGGATGATCGGAAAAGTAGCCTTGGCGAACAGCTGGGTGAGGAGCAGTGGTCGGTGGTACATGTTTCCAAAGAAGTTTCTGAGATACCCTTTGATAACAATTTGAAAAAATCAAGATTTACCATGACAATGGAGATGAAACGGCATTTGAATTACTATCTCTACAGGATTTTCATGCCTCTTTTTTTGATCATCGGTGTCTCCTGGTCCATCTTTTTTCTCAAAGATTATGGCCGCCAACTCGGAGTGGCCAGCGGTAACCTCATGGTTTTCGTGGCCTTTAATTTTACGATTTCCGACGATTTACCACGACTAGGGTACCTGACCCTTTTGGATAGACTGATCATAACGAGTTTTGCCTGTGCTGCTTTGGTTGTTTTTATCAGTGTCTACCAAAAACGTTTGGAAGCTAAAGGGAAAATTGAGTTGGCGGGACGGATTGATAATTTGGTGTTGATATTTTATCCATTGATTTATTTCTTCCTGGTATCTTTTGAATATTTTGTGGAAATCGGGAAGGTTGCCGTATAGGCATTCGGCTTTGATTTACTTGAAACCATCATGCAGCATGTAAATTTCATCTGTTTTGTATCATATCCATTTCAAGAAAGAACCGGAGAGCTATTCTTGCCCGAAAGATGATGTTGACGCCGCCGTCGACTTCATCGACCGGGCCAGGCATGAGTCGGAAATGGGGCTCCGCTTGATGGCGGAGAATATATGGCCTTTTGTACCGGCCCAGGTCTGGTAGTTTCCTTTTCCTGCCGCTGTTTCTGGTGATGAGTTACATAAATAAAGTAAGTTTCGGGCGATGATGAGGGCCATCAATATCCTGGGCGAACTGATTCAAAAACGTGAATTTTCCATTATGGAGGAAAAAGAGAATGCATTAAAAACTCATTACCTTACTCATCTGGCTGGACGGCATTCTTGTTGTACTTTCAGTACAAGCATCCTGAGTGATGACGCCTTTTTCTATCAGAATATCAATCAGGGGGGAAACAGGAACCCCAAAAAATTCCGTGGCAGTGAGTTACGTTATGTTTTAATTGGGCCAACTCCTGCATAATATTGCAGGAGTTAGTTCCGTGCCTGAATAGCTCTCCAGGCCATTATAGACATAGTGGCTATTATATCTATAATGGTTACTCTGTGACAGAAAGCGCAATCATGATGAAAACAATCCCTTCTAGGGAAGCGAAAAATAAATTCGGGGTGCTGATGGATACGGTGCAACGCGAGGCAGTGGCGATTTCAAAGAAAGCCGTACCGCTGCAATTGTGTTACCGGTGCATGAGTACGAGGAATACAAGGCGCTGAAGCTGGAACGGCTCCGCCGGGAGATTAAAATCGGCCTTGAACAAATCGAGCACGGGGACGTCTGTGCTGGATATGCATTTTTCGAGGAATTCGGAAAAGAAATGGGTGATTGATGCCTGGCTACAAACTAACGGAGGCCGCAAAAAAAGACCTGCGAGGGATAAGCGCGTACACGAAGAAAACATGGGGCAAGGAACAAGAAATAATGTACCGAGAAAGCTTACGTGCAATGCTAAGGGCGCTAGCGAAGACCCCGAAAATAGGGCAGAAGCGTGATGAACTCGCGGAAGGCTTACGGTCGTTTCCAGTTGGACATCACATTGCGTATTACGTTGAAAAGAAGGATGGAATAGAGGTTGCACGAATTCTCCACCCTGCCATGGATAAAGAAAAGGCGATGCGGCAATGAATATGACGGGAAAGGCTGAACGGTAGTGGAATTTTAAAAGAATGCGGGTAAAAATGGACGCAGCATAAATTTCGCGGCCATAACGTTGTGAACCAGAAACCGGGTAGCGATCTGGTGCGGAGCGTGGACACCGTAAATACGTGCAATGTTCGTTTTGTTCAATCCTTTTTCGAAGTAGCTCTGGATCTTTTTCTGCTTACCGTCCAGTTTGGATTTTTCCAAACTGCATTTAGGGCGACCAAGTAGCTTCCCTTCAGCTCGGGCCCTGCCCACACCCCTTTAATCTGAACCCAGTGACACTTAATGTGTGCCAGGAGCTATATTCTTATCGTCATTTATTGTGATCTCAAAAAGGACATTATTGTGTGCCTGGGCGGTTAGGATTGCGAGCCGCTACATATATCTAAAAAATCAAAGTTTAACCCATATCCCTTACCATGACCCATTCACGTATTGAAGCCTACAGCAAAATTGCTAATGTGACCGAAAAAAAGGCGCTTAGTCTGGAAAATTATATGACGGCCATCGCCCGTTTGAAGCAAACCCGTCTGGTCTACGAACAACTCCTACAGCGTAAGGAACGATTCGATCTCTTTGCGCACTATAGGATCGCCATCTTCGGTAGTGCCAGGGTGGCAAAAGATTCAGCAGAGTTTCAATTTGTCTCTGCCCTAAGTCAGGCACTTATCCAAGCCCGTCAGATAGGCGTGGTGACAGGTGGCGGTCCCGGCATCATGCAGGCCGCCAATGAGGGCCTGGAAAAAGCACGGGAGGCGCGGGCAAAAAACGGTGAAGAAACTTACGCTGACAATATAGGGGTTTTGATCTCCTTGCCCTTCGAAGAAAACGGCAACGGTCTCACCCACATCACCACCAAGCACGAGAATTTTTCAACCCGCCTTCAAGCTTTCGTTAGCCAGATCAAAGCGGCCTATTGCGCCCAAGGTGGCATAGGGACGGCCCTGGAGATGCTTTACCTTCTGCAGCTCAAGCAGGTCCATCACCTGGAAAGCGATTTCCCCATTCTTGCCCACCCCATGTGGGAAGGGTTATTTGAGGTTCTCGATAAATGTTTATACCATGACAGGACGAAAAGCGGCGATGTGCCGCTCGTCAGCGAAAAAGATCTTCATCTTGTTCAATTCACTGATGATAGAGAGCACATTGTCCAGACTATCAGCGAACATTATGATAATTGGGAGAAGAATATCAGGTCGAAAATCAATTTTGTCTATAATCCGCAAACGATCAAGGACGATTTCTTCCAGGAAGTCATCGAAAGCGTAGGCGCTAAACCTAGAGACTGAAAAAACCGGCAAGGTTTTGTGAAAATGAGCCCTCCATGGTCAACAACCCTAGCACCATCAACAACAGTGAAAAATTTTGTTGGGGTGAACCTGAAACTTTGCTGCCGTTCGCTGGTCTGAGGCAACAACACGATCGCCTATTTTTACCCTGAATCCGTGAGCGTTCGG
>CALZIH010000290.1 GCA_945787305.1 uncultured Desulfobulbaceae bacterium
GACGTGGAAGGAGAGATCGTGTGCGGCATGCTTGCCTGCAACGATCTGTGCCGCGACCATCAGATCGCGGTAGCTGCCGTTGACGCTGGACCCGACGATCACCTGGTCGACCTTGGTGCCGGCGACATCCTTGAGCCGCTTGATGTTGCCCGGCGAGGTCGGGCAGGCGATCAGCGGTTCGACGGTGGCCAGATCGATTTCGTCATACTCATCATACCGGCAGCCGCGATCGGCTTTCAGTTCCTGCCAGTCTTCTTCACGGCCCTGGGCAGCCAGCCATTGCCGGGTGCGCTGGTCCGACGGGAAAACCGTCGAGGTGGCGCCCAGCTCGGTGCCCATGTTGCCGATCGTCATCCGGTCGGTGGCGGAGAGATACTTCATGCCCGGACCGTAGTATTCAACCACTTTGCCGACGCAGCCCTTGACATCGTAGCGGCGCAGCATCTCCAGGATCACGTCCTTGGCGCTGACCCAGTCGGGCAGACGGTTGAGCAGCTTGACGCCGAGGACAGACGGGCACGGGAAATGGTAAGGATGACCGGCCATGGCCAGCGCAACATCCATGCCGCCGGCCCCGATTGCCAGCATTGAAACGCCTGCGGCACCCGGGGTGTGGCTGTCGGCACCGAGCATGGTCAGACCCGGTCGGCCGAAGCGTTCCATGTGAACGATGTGGGATATGCCGTTGCCCGGTTCGGAATAATGTACGCCATAGTGGGCGCAGGCGGTGCGCAGGTAGCGGTGGTCGTCGGCATTCTTGAAGTCGGTCTGCAGCAGGTTGTGGTCAACATACTGGGCTGCAAGGTCAGCCACGACCCGGTCGATGCCGAGCGCTTCGAATTCGAGCATCGCCATTGTACCGGTCGCGTCCTGCAGCAGGGTATGATCGATTTTTATGGCGATCTCCTCACCCGGGTGCAGATCTCCTTCGACCAGATGAGCGGCAATGATCTTCTGTGTCAGATTCTTGGCCATAATGTGCTCCTACAACGATTATCCGGCAACAGCCAGTGGAGGAGAAAGCGGATTATGACGCTTGCCAGACACCGTCAGTCGATTGTAAATCCAGTCAGGTCCCCCTTCCGCAGATCTTCGTAATGGCCGAAGTTGTGGAAGTCGTCCAGAATGCTGTACTCGACCCATTTCAGGTAGTCAGTCGGCGCATTGGTGAAATCATAGATTTTCCCGATTTCGTACAGCTCCTGTCAGGTTATAAGTTAGAAGCAATAGAAAATACTGACTGTACACTTAAATTATAACCTGATTGGTAATTTGCTGCAGTGGGGCTTGCTCGGTTAGAAGTTTGAACCGATGGCTGGTAAAAAGGTCGAAATTTGCGCACACCACTGCGCTCTCCGCGACCGACAGTGAAAACCTGGCAACGGTCGGTCGGATGGTGTGGGAAAGCCTGGTTCAGGTTTTTTCTGCCCAAGGTGCTACTGATATGTAAAGTGATCAATCGAAGCGTACGTAGAGTGCGCGTTCTTTTTCAATGTTGATAGTGCTGTATGATGATGGACTCGTAAAAAGTCTCGAAAATGCCGCTTGCACTATACGGAATGAGAAATACAATATTTTCGCCGTCGGTGGCGAGGCTTTTTGCGACACCGACAATTATTGGTACCCCATTTCGGGAATGGGATGAATTTCTCGCTGCGTCTAAGCCGTACTGTACTGTATTATTTGTTGAATATACATGAAGATATGAGATTGTCAATTAATGAAATGATGCAATACGGTGGCATACCAGGAGTCTCTGTGACGTTATCAGGAAAATCAATCTACCAGCCATCAGTGATATGCCTTCTGCTGGAGTGCTTTGCAGTCAGAAAGGTGTTCGTGACGGCAGGCCGTTTTCTCGGTAATTACAAATGAAATTAAGTTGGATAAGAAAGGAAAAGTCAGGGCAGGTGGTTTTTTATATTGGAAAAAGAGAAACCGGTAAGTAACTTTACTCCAAATGACTTTGAGCAATGCGCTAAATTAACAAATGGTAACTCCATAAAGGGCAAGTAGAGGGGTAATGATACCACCCGAGTCGATTTTCCCGGAAAATCTGACAAGAAGAGGCGTTGGAAAGTAATATGGAGTCGGTCGATATCATAATACCGGTCTTGAACGAAGAAGCATCTCTTCCGCAGTTCTGTGACCGTTTACTCAGCCTTCCAATCCAGCTCCGGCCCATTTTTGTTGATAATGCCTCTTCAGACAACAGCTGTCGGATCATTGAGGCAATCCCTGGCAGCGTACTTATTCAACATGACTCCAATGAGGGCTATGGTGCGTCCTTGCGTGATGGTATCAAGGCTTCTTTGGCCGACAAAATAATTATCATAGATGCCGACGGTGAATACCCTCCGGAATCCATTCCTGATATGGTCACAGCCTTGGAGAGCCATGAGGTGGTATATGGCTCACGGTTCCTGGCTCCGGCTGCAAGTGAAATCTCATGGTATCGGGCCGGGGGGAACAAACTGGTGACAACCCTTTTTAATCTCATGTTCAAGCAGAAGCTCTCTGATCTCTATACCGGCTGCAAAGGGTTTCGACGTCGGACTATTCAATCGATGCCCATGGAATATAGCGGTTTTGAACACGTTCTTGAAATTGCCGCCCGCCTGGCGAGAAACAACGTCAAGATCCATGAAATCCCAATATGCTACCAAGCCCGAGAACGGGGCAAATCAAAAATGGTTCACACGAAAGAAACTTTTAAGTTTCTGTATCTGTTGGTTTTTTTTGCCATAACACTCAGGCCGACGAGCGGGAAATTCTAGCGTGAGCAATCTCTATGGCGTCATCCCCGCTGCCGGTGAGGGGTTGAGGGCAAGACCGGACAGTCTGACAACGCCAAAGGCCCTCTTTGAAATCAACGGTAGCCCGCTTCTGCAACGAAATATCGAGCTCATGCGCGACCAGGTGGGTATCCGTAACATTGTTATCGTTACAGGGCATTTGGGCTCTTTGATAGAAGAGTATTTCGGTGATGGCTCCAACTGGGGTGTTCAGCTTCATTTCATCAGAAATCAAAATCTTGAACGGGGTTTGGCCTGGTCTATTTATTTGAGCAGAGAGCGTGTTGAAGACTATTTTTGTGTCATTCTCGCCGATGAATGCTACTTCGGATCAAACCATCATCAGTTGACAACAGGCAACTATCGACAGGCAGTGGCAACGTGTGCGGTCAAAAGGAAAATTCGACCGGTTAAAATACAAGAGAATTACGGGGTCAGGGTTGATGATAATGGCGCCATCAGTCGATTGATTGAAAAACCTGTACGACCGGAAAACGACCTGCTTGGCTGTGGGACGTTCATGCTTTCACCGTCTATATTTCCCCTTCTGGAGGAGGTTTACACAGCAGACGGATACCATGTTGAATTTATATCTTTTCTTAATACTCTCTGTAAAAAGGGACATCCTCTGCTGCCCTTCTGGTTGGAGGGCGGTTATGTGAACGTTAACGACCGAAATGGGTTGCAACGTGCCGCCCTCCAGAATGTCCTCTTGAATTCGTAGTGATGGAGAGTTCTTAGAGGAGAATGTACATCCAGGGGAGTGCCGGGCTCCTGTAGATGTATCCGGGGAAACCGTGTCCCACAGGGTAAATCCAGTTTTGCCCATCGGGATTAATTACTGTAACTGTTACCGCTCCTAAAGCATGGGCAGGTGTGATACAGGTTATCCTGCTACTGTTAACAACCGAGATGTTGAGCGCCGTGGCGTTGTCAATGGTAACGGTGGACCCGGTTTGGAAGTTAGACCCGGTGATGGTCAGCAAGGTTCCTCCGTGAAAATCACCTGAAGTCGGGCTGATACTTGTTACAAGGGGACCGCTCCACAGGTAGTCCCTGACAAAAATATCGCGGCTGCCGTTGGAATCGCCTGTGACCAACGAGCTTGCTGTTGAGGCAAAGGCGATATAGCGGCCGTTCGCTGAAAGTGA
>CALZIH010000291.1 GCA_945787305.1 uncultured Desulfobulbaceae bacterium
AAGTACCGGATAACCGATTAACGGCCCGGAATCCAAACTGTCGCGGACTCCTTTTTCTATGGCCTCGACAAATTCCTTTGGAATCTGTTGCTCATCCACCAAACTCTCAAAGACGATACCGCTGTCTCGTTCGCCGGGTAGAAGTTCAAGCTCAACGTGACCGTACTGATCTTTGCCGCCACCTTGTGTTTCGAAACGACCCTCAGCTACCCCTGGCGCGGTTATTGTTTCCCTATAAGAAACCTGAGGTCGCCCGACATTGGCATTGACTTTAAACTCACGAATCAACCGATCGACAATGATTTCGAGATGGAGTTCGCCCATCCCTGAAATAATCGTCTGGCCGGTGTCACCGTCAACGGAGACCTTGAAGCTTGGATCTTCTTTAACGATCTTTTCAAGGCTTTCAGACAGTTTGCCCTCGTCAGCCTTGGTTTTGGCTTCGATGGCAATACCAATTACCGGTTGCGGAAATTCCATGACTTCAAGAACGATGAAATCACCTGCACCACATAGCGTGTCGCCAGTGGTCGTGAATTTCAAGCCCACAACCGCACCGATATCACCCGGTCCGATGCGTTCAACTTCTTCACGCTTGTTTGCATGAAGCTTTATAAGTTTCGAGATCTTTTCTTTTTTCCGCTTCAGCGGATTAAACACTTTGTCGCCAACTTTTAACTGGCCGGCATACACTCTGATGAATGCCAGATTACCGACAAAGGGATCAGCCTGCAGTTTAAAAACTAAACCGCAAAACTTTTCACTCCCCTCTGGTTTTCGGATAAGCGGCGCACCGTCCTTATCCGTCCCCTCGACTGGGGGAACATCTACGGGTGAGGGCAGGTAACTGCATACCGCGTCCAACAGCGGCTGCACCCCTTTATTTTTAAAGGCGGAGCCGCAGAGTACAGGTACCAGTTGAAGCGAGAGCGTTGCGTTTCGCAATGCCCTTTGCAACTCACCGGGAGCGATCTCTTGATCATTCAAATATTTTTCCATGACCTCCTCATCGAAGTCGGCCAACTTCTCGAGGAGCGTCATACGGGCGGCCGATGATTTGCCTACTAAATCGTCGGGAATCACCTCTTCAATCATCTCCAACCCACTGGATGCCTCGTCAAAGCGTAATAACCGCTGCCCAACGAGATCGATGACCCCTGAAAAGGTGTCCTCACTGCCAACCGGCAGTGTTACTGCAACGGGATTAGCTCCAAGTCGATGTTCTATCTCCTCAAGACCTTTATCAAAGTCTGCACCTATTCGGTCCATCTTGTTGATAAAGGCGATGCGTGGGATACGATATCGATCAGCTTGACGCCATACCGTTTCCGATTGGGGCTCAACGCCACCAACCGCACAAAAGACGGCGACTACACCGTCCAAAACCCGCAGGCAACGTTCCACCTCAACAGTGAAATCTACATGACCCGGGGTATCTATAATATTTATTACAAACTCTTTCCATTTGCAGGTAGTAGCTGCAGAAGTAATGGTAATACCACGTTCCTGCTCCTGCTCCATCCAGTCCATGACGGCTGTACCTTCATGAACTTCGCCGATCTTATGCGACCGGCCTGTATAAAAAAGGATACGCTCAGTGGTCGTGGTCTTCCCTGCGTCGATATGGGCCATGATGCCTATATTTCGCAGTTTGGATAATGATGCTCCTCCGCCAGCCACTGTTCATCCTGTAATCGTCTCTTGAATCCCCCTATTGCCTTCAGGGAAAAATGTTGCTCTATTTACAGCAGACCTGTTTTTCTGTCAACACGTATTTTGCGTTAGCAGAAAAAATACTCACCATTACCAGCGATAATGGGCAAAAGCCTTGTTTGCCTCGGCCATCTTATGGGTATCGTCCTTCTTCTTGACCGATGCACCACGATTATTATACGCGTCGAGCAGTTCAGCAGCCAACTTCTCGGACATGGTCTGCCCGGAACGTCCTTTAGCAAAACCTATTATCCAGCGAATAGCCAATGCGTTCCTTCGATCAGGCCGTACCTCGATGGGCACCTGATATGTTGCGCCACCAACACGCCTGCTCTTTACTTCAACCCTCGGCCGTACATTCTCCATAGCCCCTTCAAAAATGGCTATCGGCTCTTCATCGGCAATCTTCTCGTCAATGATACCCATTGCATCATAGAACAGTCGCCTGGCCAAAGCTTTCTTACCATCCAACATGAGACCGTTGGTGAACTTAGAAACAAGCACCGAATTGAACGCTGGGTCCGGCGCAGATGTTCGCTTATCCGTTAATTTCTTTCTCGGCATCTTCTACCTCTTTATTTGCTCAGTTACCGTCGACACTTTATTTTGGTCGCTTGGCCCCATATTTGGAACGTCCTTGACGACGATCACTCACCCCAAGAGTATCCAGGGTCCCGCGAACCACATGATAACGAACACCGGGTAGATCTTTTACACGACCCCCACGAATCAGCACCACCGAATGCTCCTGCAGATTGTGACCGATACCAGGGATGTATGAGGTGACCTCAATACCGTTAGTCAAACGAACCCTGGCAACTTTACGCAAAGCTGAGTTCGGCTTCTTAGGTGTTGTCGTATATACACGCACACAGACACCACGTCTCTGCGGGCAATTCTGCAAAGCCGGAGTATTTGACCTCTTGGTCATTTTCTTCCGCCTCTTCCTGACAAGTTGATTAATCGTGGGCATACCAACCGCTCCTCTTCATATAAATAAACGCTCCCAACAACAGGAGGCACGAAGTTTAAATCATAGACGACACAAACCAAGAAGTCAAGAATATTTTATGCTTCTTTTGGTGTCAATTTATACTTGTCCAGCCCGGTTCCGGCGGAAATCAAGCGTCCCATGATCACATTTTCTTTCAAACCGCTCAGATCGTCAACCTTGCCTGACATGGCAGCGTTGGTCAACACCTTCGTAGTCTCCTGGAAGGAGGCTGCGGATATAAATGAATCCGTTGAAAGGGATGCTTTGGTAACGCCCAGCAGCAATGGTTCAGCAGCAGCAGGCTGCAGTCCTTCACCAAGTAACCGATCGTTTTCTTCACGGAATTTCCACCACTCGACCTGCTGATCCAGCATGAAAACAGAATCACCCGCATCGGTAATTTTTACCCTTTTCAGCATCTGGCGAACAATGGTTTCGATATGTTTGTCATTTATTTTCACACCCTGGAGTCGATAAACCTCCTGGATTTCATTGACAAGAAATCTGGCAAGTTCTTCTGCACCAAGCACGCGAAGAATATCGTTGGGCAGGATCGAGCCTTCCATGAGCTGTTCACCGGCCTTTACATAATCCCCTTCATGGACAATAGTGTGTTTCGCCTTGGGAATGAGGTACTCTTTTGGCTCTCCGGTTTCAGGGGTTATAACAACTCGCCGTTTTCCCTTCAGTTCCTTACCGAAACTAATTCGACCGTCAATCTCGGAGATGATGGCCTGTTCCTTAGGCTTTCGAACCTCGAACAACTCGGCAACCCTCGGCAAACCACCTGTAATATCCTTAGTTTTTGTGGTTTCACGAGGGATCTTCGCAACAACCGTTCCCGGTTCTATAATGGTATCTTCATCAACGGTGATCACAGATCCGACAGGCAACAAATATCGTGCCTCATGGTCGCCGCCAGGAAGCTTCAGAGTCTGCCTCGGCTTCTCGGGGTCCTTGATTGCAATACGGGGACTCAACTGCTTTCCAGCGGCAAGCGGTGTAATGATTTTGCTTGCCTTGCCGGTAATTTGATCGACCCGCTCCTGCATGGAATCGCCTTCCTGCACATCACCGTATTTAACTTTACCGCCAAGCTCGGCTACAATAGGTATGGAAAAGGCATCCCAATCGGCAATAATAGTTCCAGGATCAACTTTCTTTCCCTCGACAACTTTAAGTTCGGCCCCGTACGGTACTGGAAAACGTTCTCGATCACCCTGGCGCCG
>CALZIH010000292.1 GCA_945787305.1 uncultured Desulfobulbaceae bacterium
AGCCGACCCTTTTTCATTGAATTTGTATTGAATCAATAAGGCAATCGTTACAGCCTCTCACATAATCGTTTTTACAGCCGTATCGGCGATAGCCACGAACTTGGACGGCAGCGAGCCCATCAGGACGATAAGCATCACCAGGACAACGCCTGTTGCCTTGATCAGGCCATTTACCTCTACGTTTTCACGATCTTCATCATCTTCGGTATAGGCCGCCTTGACAACGGAAAGATAGTAGTAGATTGCAATGGCGGTATTAAACGCTGCCAGAATAACCAGAGTCAAGTGTCCAAGTTTCAGTGCTCCTGTAAGCAGCATGAACTTACCCATGAAACCGACCATGGGGGGTATGCCTCCAAGGGCAAACAGGCTGACGGCAAGAACAAAGGCCAGAACAGGTTGCCGCTTATGCAGGCCGTTGAGATCTTTGATCTGTACATTCTCACCCTCTACCGAGACATTGGAGATAACCAGGAAACAGGCCAGATTCATCAACACATAACCGGCGATATAAAAAATGGCGGTCGCATAGCCATCAGCCTGCATGGTAAGTAAACCCAGGACGATAAAACCTGCATGCGAGATTCCGGAAAACCCGAGCATTCGTTTAATATCCTTTTGGATCAAGGCACACAGATTACCGTAAAACATGGAGGCGAGTGCCATGACGATAAAGATATTGACTATAAGATCAGGATTGCCTGTGGGCAGGGTCATGAACCTGATCAACAGCGCAACAGCGCCGAGTTTAGGAACGGTGGCAATAAAACCAGTGGTCTCGTTGGAAGCGCCCTCATAAATATCAGGCACCCAGAAATGCATGGGAAAAACAGCCAACTTGTAGAAAAACCCACCCAAAACCATTATTACGGCGAACAGGACTGCAGGTTGGGACGAGGCCATTTCAAGGGCCGGCACGATGTCTTTGATATATGTGGTACCGGAGAGACCGAAGAGATAGCTCATACCAAAGAGCATGAATCCGGTGGCCATAACGCCAAAGAGGATGTATTTGATTCCAGCTTCCATCTGCTCGCGGATGCCGCTGCGATCGTCTCGCATGGGTACCAGGAGATAAAGCGCAAAGGAAGAGAGTTCTAGAGAGACGAACAGGGTTATCAGCTCGACTGAACTGACAAGCATCATCAGACCAAGACCACTGAGAAAGAGAAACATATAATATTCAGGGCGGATTGAAAGGTCTATCCCTTTAAGATTCTGACCGAAAATCGTCACCACACAGAGCGCAAAGGCAATCATCAGCTTAAAAAGCTGCGAATAGAGATCGATCTCATAGCTGCCGTAAAACATTGTTGTCTTCTGACAGTAACAGATGATTGTGGCGAGCAGCGTGAGAAAGCCAAAAAAGACGGCAGTGTTTTTAACCTGAATGCTGTCCAGCGATTTACTGAGGCTGAGAGCAAAAAATGCCAAGGCTCCAGCAATAAGCGCTAATTCGGGTAGAATAGCCATTGGTATTCCTTTCCTTATGAGTGTTTCAGAGGCCGTCGACTCCTATCAGTGCTAACGGCCCGGATTAAATCTTCTCTTTTTACTACCTAATCACTTCGGCAATTCCCTGTGCCTGCTGCCAGCCATGGAGCTGATCGAGCAGGTTTGCAACAGAGACATGCATCATATCAATAAACGGTTGTGGACCGAGCCCAATCCAGAAAACAAAGATAAGAAACGGCAGCAACACAACGATTTCACGAATACTTAAATCCTTTAAATAGGACTGGTCTGGATTGTTCTCTGTTCCGTATACCACTTTCTGCAACATGCGCAGCATGTAGGCGGCGGCAAGTACTGCTCCGGGAATGGATGCCAGAGCCAGGGTCTTATTAAACTCAAAGGTACCGGCGATAATCAGGAACTCACCAATAAAGGAGTTTGTTCCCGGGAAACCAAAGGAGGACAGGGAAAAGATCACAAGAAAGGTGGCATACCAGGGCATGAATTTACCACACCCCTGGGCCATGGACAGCTCACGGCTATGAGTCCGTTCATAAATCATACCCACGCAGAGGAACAATGCACCGGTTGTCACACCGTGGTTGATCATCTGCATGATCGAACCCTCAACCCCGTTGGTGTTGAGAACAAAGATACCCAGTGTGACAAAGCCCATATGACCGACTGAAGAATAGGCGATCAATTTTTTCATATCGTTTTGGGCAAGGGCTGTAAACCCACCATAAATTATGCCGGCAATGGATAGCCAAAGGATAAATGGTGCCAGGGCAAATGTAGCTTCAGGGGTGATGGGCAGGCAAAAGCGGAGCATACCGTAGGTACCCATCTTCAACAAAACTGATGCCAGGATAACGGAACCGGCGGTAGGCGCCTCAACATGAGCGGCAGGTAACCAGGTGTGAAAAGGAAACATGGGTACCTTGATGGCAAAGGCAAGAAAAAATGCCAGGAATACCAGAATCTGAAAGGTGCTTGAATAATTCTGCCACATCATGTCCGGGATAAAGAAACTGCCGGTTTTAAGATACAGGGCAATAATTGCCACCAGCAACAGAATAGAACCTGTCAGGGTATAGAGAAAAAATTTGATGGAAGCATAAATCTTTCGTGGCCCGCCCCAGATGGCAATCAGCAGATACATGGGTATAAGCATGAATTCCCATAGGATGTAAAACAGGACAAAGTCCAGGGCCACAAAAACGCCGAGCATGGAGGTCTCCATGATCAACAGACAGAACATGAAAGCCGTGATCCGGGTTTTGATATACTTCCAGGAGGCAAGCACACAAAACGGCATGATAAAGGTCGTCAGGATAACGAGCAGGATGGAGATACCATCCACGCCGACGATGTAATTAATGTTAAGCTGGGGTATCCAGGTGTATGCTTCGGCAAACTGGTACTTGGCCGTGGTATTATCAAAGCCGGTTATGAGCGGCACCGAGAACAGGGCGGTGAGGATGGTGACCACCATCGTCCACAACCTGGCAAATGACTCACCGGAGAAAAAGAACAGGACGACTGCCCCGGCAAGTGGGAGAAAAATCAGGAAACTGAGCAGGGGAAACCCCTCGTTAATGAGTAAACTGTCCATTCCCTACAATTCCTTTATGAAAGTTGAAAAAGTATATAGCTGACCAGGACGATGGCGGCAAAAGATGCCGCATAAAAGAGCGTCACCTGGATCTGACCACTCTGCAACAGGCGAACCTTGCCGCCAAGCGCACGTACCGATCGTGCTATACCGTCTACTACTCCGTCGATACCATGCCAGTCAAACCAGCTCCAGAACTTAGCTGTTGACATCAGCGTACCAAGACCGACGACCCTGTATACTTCACCCCAGGCCGTATCGAACCATTGGAGCGGGTTCTTGACAAACCACAGGAATCCCCTGCCGGCCATGCGATAGAACCAGTCCATATCCAGACAGATCCTGTCAACCGGCTGCAGGTATTTCTTGAGCCAAAAGAAGGCAAGTGCGGCAAAACCCATGAGTTGTAGTGTTTCTGCAAGATGGTACAGGTCAAATGGAGAGTAATGGACCTCATAGGGCAGGAGGCTGTACAAAAAGGCTGGAGCGGAACCGACCATGATACAAAAAGCTGACCCCAAGGCCATGGCCATCATCATATTCCAGGTCGGATCGGCTGCCTTCTCCCAGGTCTCGTCACTGCAATTGTTGGGACCGAAGAAAAGGAAATAAGGCAGCTTGAGGCCGTTATACATGAAGGTGCCGGTGGCACCGAACATCAACAGCCAGGCAGCCCAATTAAGATGGGTTTCAAAGCCGGCGCCTATAATCATCCCTTTTGATACGTATGCCGCAAAAAACGGGGCGGCGGAGATGGAAAGACAACCGATAATGGTAAAGAAAAAGGTGCCGGGCATTTTTTTATAAAGACCGCCAAGCTCTGTAAACTTTGACTTGCCGGTCATGTACAGTACAGGTAGCCGACCTGGGAAACAATGGACCAGGCCAGTAATTTACGAATATCGTTTTCCATGACCGCATAGATCACACCATACAAGGCCATGGCGACACCAAGGACGACGAGAATATCCATGCCGGCACAGGAACGGGCAAGAGTATAAACAGCAGTCTTGGTGGTAAAGGCACACATGAAGACCGCACCGTTAAAAGAGGCCTCGGAATAGGCATCGGGAAGCCATGAATGCAAGGGTACGACGGCTGCGTTCAAAGCAAAACCGATCATAATCAGCCAGGTGTACAGCTCAGGATTTTTGACATCAAGGAGGTTGAAGGCAATATCGCCGACAGCCTGGTAGCGGAGCATGATTCCGGCAAGGAGTACGACGCCACCGATGGTGTGAATCAGCAGATAACGGTAACCGCAGGCAAGGGACTGCGGGCCCTTCCCAGATCAGAAAGACCGAGCCAAAGGCCATCATTTCCCAGAACAAAAAGACAGTCAGGTAATCACCGGCGTAAATGGTGCCCAGGGAACCGGCAACATAGAACCATGCCGCCATATGTTCACCTGCTTTGTCTACATGCAGACCATACAAGGTGCCGATAACCGCCATTACAGCCATAATATAGGCAAAGACAGTGGACAGCTTATCAACACGGCCAAAGACCAGTTGCCAGTCCATAAACTGATAGGTAGCAAACTCACCGCTTAAAAAACTGTTGGAAACGACGGCTAACAGTGCCAACAGGGGCACGATGAAGAGAAAAGGTTTGCGTAGCGGCCCCCTGACAAATGGGACCAACAGGGCACCGATAATCATGACCAGTGCGGGATGAATGAAGTTGGCTGACATGCTCTTATTCCTCGTTAACTCTTTTCAGATAAGCAGTAAGTTCAAGAATCCGAAGAAGTACAATCATCCTTCAGCGGGCATTCGTAATAGTCGGTCCTGGTCTGGATTCCTGAGCGTCCGTACCAGTAGGCAACGCCGATTATGACTGCAGCGGCAACAAAGCCAAACAACGACCAATAAAAAGGTATGTTCTGTTCGACCCAGGTATGGGCATGGCTTTTGTCCACCATCAGGGCGAATACGGCTATCAGTGCGAGCAGGCAGTAACAGACAAAGATTACGGTCTTGATCCGCTCCTGCAGGTAATCAATGAGTTTAATCATCCTTTTACTCCTGTCACCATTGTTACAAATTGCATCATAAAGTCAGGATTGATGCCGATATACACGGAAATTGTTACCGCAATAAGAATCGGGATCAGCATGGACAACGGTGCTTCCTTGATCCCGGGTTTTGTTCCCTCTGGAGGTTTACCGAAAAACGCCTTATAGGTGACCGGGGCAAAGTAACCGACATTGAGTACGGTTGAAGTGATCAGGATCAGCAGAATCCCAATCTGATGTGCTTCCATGGAGCCGACCAGCAGTAACCACTTGGACACGAACCCGGCCACCGGCGGCGCCCCGATCATCGAAAGCGAGGCAACGGCAAAGGCGCCGAAGGTAAAAGGCATTTTTCGACCCAGCCCACTCATCTCGGATATGTATTTTTTATGAGCGGCAATGTAGATGGCACCGGCGCAAAAAAAGAGGGTGATTTTAGAAAAGCCGTGATTGACGATATGGATCAGTCCACCATGAATACCCTTTGGCGTCAACAGGGCCACACCGAGTATGATGTACGACAACTGGCTGACCGTTGAATAGGCGAGCCTGGCTTTCAGGTTGTCCTTGGACAAGGCAATGACCGAGGCCATGATAATGGTAAAGCCGACAAAGTATGCTGTCGGAATACCAAGATTCAGCATATTCATGGTATCGACGCCAAAGACATAGAGCATGGTCCGAGTGGTGCAGAACACGCCGACCTTAACAACGGCAACCGCATGGAGCAAGGCGGAGACCGGAGTCGGTGCAACCATGGCGCCCGGCAACCAATGATGGAGCGGCATGATACCGTTTTTGGCAAAGCCGAGGATGCAGAAGCAATAGAGCATCACGATTACCCAGGACTGGGTATCGGCCGGAAACATACCGGTGAAGATATTGTGCGGAAAATCAAGGTTGCCGACCAGGACATAAATCAGGATCAATGCAGGCAACAGGAACATCTTGGCGGTGGTTGTCAGGTAAATGAGGTACTTTCGCCCGCCGGAATAGCCTTCTTCATCCTGGTGGTGGGCAACTAGTGGGTAGGTGCAGACGGAAACAATCTCGTAAAAAAGGTAGAGTGTAAAGAGGTTATCAGAGAGAGCAACACCGATGGCACCGAAAATCGCCAGGGCAAAACAGGCGTTAAACCTGGTCTGGCAGGGTTCATCATGGGCCCGCATATATCCCATGGAGTAGAACACCGCAATCACCCACAGCGAGGAGGCGACCATGGCAAAGATCATGGAAAAGCCATCGGCACGCAGGGTGATGGAAAGGCCCGGCAAGATATTGAAGATGGGATAGACCAGCGTCTGTCCGGCTTTCAGTGCAGGAATAAAGGACAGAACAATGATAAAGAGCAGTATTGAGGAGCATGAAGAGATGAATTCCCTGATATTGGGATGATTCTTCAACGTCATGACCACCAGACTTCCGATAAGCGGTATCATCACCGCCAAGCCGAGGTTGGGTTCTGTCACAATATTAGCAGCAGTGGAAACAGCTTCCATAATTAATCCCTTACCGTGTAATGGGTAATAGTCCCTGGTTGCATAAATCAGTGTTTACGTTCATACCTTCAGATCTTTCGACCATTGTTAACCGTGCAGGTCGACGACATCTTCGCTATCGATGGATTTGTAATTGCGATAGACGGAAATAACGATACTGATGGCAATCGCCGCCTCTGCAGCGGCAATGGCCATAATGAACAAGGTAAATATCTGACCGATTGCCGGGTCTGGTGCGAGGAAACGATTAAAAGCCATAAAGTTCATGGATGCACCGGCGAGAATCAGCTCGGAAGCGATCAGCATACCGATAATTGTCCTGCGGGAAACCAGGCCATAGATACCAAAGGCAAAGAGCAAGGCACCAAGAACCAGGTAGGTTCCGAGACAGTTGTACAGGTTAAGCATATACATGATTAATTTCTTCCTCTTCGCGCAAGAACCACAGCACCGATAATGGCCATTAACAAGACAATGGAGATGAGTTCAAAAACCATGGAGTGGCTTGTGAGCAAAACTTTACCGATACGCTCTATATCTCCTGCACCAGTACGCGGGAAAGCCTGCCACTTGGTTGTGAGACCGAGGACGGAGAGGGCGGCAAAGATTAACGCTCCTAAACTGAACCCGAGCGGACCTGCAAATCGAGTCAGCTTTTTACCTGGGGTGTCGCCTTGTTCCGGTGTTGCCATCATGATACCGAATGCAATCAGAATAGAGACTGCACCGACATAGATGAGCATCTGCATCATGGCTACAAATGGAGAAAGCAGAAAGTAGTACACGCCGGCGACCCCTGTGAAACAGATTGCAAGCCCGCAAATGCAGCGGACAAGCCGTTGGGA
>CALZIH010000293.1:0-3421 GCA_945787305.1 uncultured Desulfobulbaceae bacterium
ATCTGTTTAATTTGGTCAACCAGGTGGCTCTCCGGGAATGGGAGGCCTACCCTATGCTCCTGGTCCAGTGTCGAGCACGCGGTTTTCAGGAAGATGCGATCCAGGATCCTGTCCTTGTCTGGTTTAATTCAGGCGTGTCCACCTTTGAGAGGTTGAATGCCCGTGGTCAATTTCTCCTGACAACCCTGGAGGAAGATCTTGGTTCTGTTTCTTTTGTCGGTGCTCAACCGCAGGCGGCGGGATACAGCTCCGGTGGGACCATGGCTGCAATGTACCTTAACCAGACGAAAAACAAGGAGATGGCATCGTTGTGGCTTTCACCATCGGTACGCCTTCTCTTTCGTCAGCAGACGGAGAATCGTTTGCTTGAACGACAGGTCAGGGCCCTGGGTATACAAACGGAACACGCTGATCTCTATACCTTTATCACGTCAGGGGGCCAAGCTGTAGATGGTGCAGGATTACCTGAACGTCTCGTGCAGGATTTGAGGCTTTACCTCTATAATCAGAATATTGCCGCACTCTGGCGCATAGTTCAGGCGTTTCCCGATTTTCGATTTGTGCAGTTATTGGACATCAGTTCCAAGCAGGCATTTCTCATTGTTTCACCACCGGGAAAAGGGCCAAACCTCATCGTGAATCTTTTTCCCCGTGACCTAGAGAGGACTGTACAGGTCCCGGTATCCGCACTTTCTCGACAGGTGATAACAGACTTTGTCGAGTCAAGGGCATCCTGGATGGAATTGGGGGTAACACAATGAAACGACTTTTGTTTTGTATCCTCACTCTAGTGATTGTCCTTGGCGTTGTACGTCACCCGCGTTTTTACCATCTGCGGGAAGCTCTACGTCATAAGGCTGCCGATACTGCAGTGTTGAAAAATTCATATAGTAATCTTGGCTATGTGCTTGCAAGTGATCAATGGTTTACATTTCCTTTGGCGGGCAAGGTAGAGAGAATCAAGATTGTCACCAATGCAAGTATTAGCAAAGAAAGCAGTCTGACCAAGGATGTTGAATATCAATACACCCTTGAATATGAAATCAGAGGTAAAGGGTCGGAAACTCTTCATCATGATCGTTTCTACCAGCTCTCAACGTTAACCCATTATCAAAATCTAGAATCAGAAACGACGCACACGGCTTCACTCTACCTTGATCCGGCTAGAGTGCCTGTGGATGGCCGGGTTTGGACTCTTAACCCGGCAGACTGGTCTCCGGGAAAGCAGGCGGAACAGATTCGCATACGCCTTGTTGCTAAGGACGAGAATATATCTGATGTCCTGCTGAGGATTTATACGATCGAGGAGAATGCCCAACCTGAAGAACTGTACAATTGGCAGCGACTCAGTATTCCATGGCGGCAAAAGCAGGCAAGGGGCAATGTCTATCCCCATGATTTTCTTTCCGACGATGAGAAAATCAATTTAATGACCGGGCGTTGGCGTCCTGTTGGACCACTTGGAGTGCCTGGCGAAGATTATCATGTGCGCACTCTGTATACCCTTAAGGAATATGATGATCAGCCGGTCCTGGATGATGAACTGCCTGTTACCCCTTCCATCGGTCCGCAGAAGGTGATGACTCTGCCAATTGCTGGAGGCGGCTTGAACTTGCGGTTTTCCTTTATGCCGATGGGGTCGTCCGGGAGCGATGAAGAAACTCTAACTCTCAGCTGGTTCGGCCTGACACCAGCACAGCGCAGCAGGCGGCAAGTTTCCCTGAACAGGGCAGGTGAAACCGTTGTTGAAGCATTTTATGAACAGGGGTTGTTGGAAATACGCTCTCAACAGCCATTGCGTATGCAGAGTTACCAGCAAGATGGGTCTGAATGGGTTGAATGGCAGCCGGAGCCATTGTTTACCAGGAACACACTCTGTGATCTGCAGTCTGAAGTCGGATTTACGCTTACCAATCTTGATAACCGGCCGACACCGCTGCGTATCACTCTGCGGGTCCCTATCTCCGAGGAGACCGCAGGTGAATACCAGGTTGAGTATGAGATGCTGGGAATTCCTGCCGGCAAGGGGATTCTTCGCTTTGCAGTGCAGCCTTCACTCTATGATCGATTGCTATTGCATGGTGTGGAAACACCTGTTTCCGAACCTGTTACCTATTACTGGAACCTGCCCTTACAGGTTCACGGTATTCGATTCAACTCTGCAGAGCCTGTCCTGGTGGCCGCCGCCACCCGACCATCCGGACTCTCCCATCGTACCAGGGTACCGGAAGATTATGATCGGACAAGCGTAACCGATGCCGAGCGGCAACCAGTCTGGTTTCCACTCCTTCCTGATGCATATCGAGAGCTTTTTCGCCGGCAACGCTCGATGTTGTTACAGGTTCAGCTGCGACCGCCGGTGGATGATCCTGATCTCCTGGCCGGCCTCTATAGGTATGAATCTCTCCGCCCCTCCCTGCAGTGGGCCGGACGTTACCTGCTGCTTCCCCCTGCTCAGCAGCCCAGGCTCAGGCAGCCCGATGCGGGCTCGATGTATTTCCCACTGAAACAAGGGGCAGCAAGCCAGAACTTCATCGATGAAAACAGCGTGTCTGTCATCCAGCCCCGCTTGGTTTTTATTAAAGACAAAGAAGAAACTGTCAGTCGGCTCCATCTATTTTTGGATGGAAAACCCTATTTCAGTACCGAACTTCACGGTTCAAGTGGACTGCTGAATTTACCTGCGGTAAGCAAAGGGAACCACAGCTTGGACGTAAAAATATCGGCAGGAGCTGAGTTGTATATGAACCACCTGCAACGAGATGAAGAGGGATATACGCTCCGCTTTGCCAATCGCCTGACCAGACAGGGGCTGTCTTTCGATTATGTGAAAAAGACTCTCGATCCTGAACGGCTTTCCTTTACTTTTTTTTCTCCGGCCGCTACAAAACGCTCTACAATTCGGGTTCGATTGTCGCGTAAAGTTCCTCGAACCGGATCTCCTCAACAAGATTTTACTCTGCTTGATCGTCGTTTTGATGTACATCCTACGGTTATGGGAAATGTAAAAGTCCTCAATCTCAACAAGGGGCTGGTTGGGGAGGGGAAAAAATTCTTCTTCCCGACAGGCAGAGATATACCGCCGGGGAAATACTCAATCTCTGTTATCCTTGAGGACGGCCCGGAAGGTTATTTAGTTCTTTCACGGATAACCCCCGGCGTCTATTTTACCCGGAGGTTGAACAGGGAACAGCTACGATTGGAGGGGCCAGGTGCAATCTGGAAATAAGAACAGCTGGTTGCAAAATGTAATCCTTTTCAAGGCGCTACAGGTCGTGTCGTTTGTTTGTTATGTTGACCGGTACCGAATCCAGGCAGTTGGATTCTTTTTCGTTTTTGCTGTGCTCTGTTGTCTCCTGCCCAAGGCTGCCATATGCGCCAATGATCTCAGCCTCCCGGATGCGGTACAGCTGTTCAAGCT
>CALZIH010000293.1:3465-8751 GCA_945787305.1 uncultured Desulfobulbaceae bacterium
TGCAGCTGTCGAGCAGCTGTTTGGCCGTATGCTTGGCGGTGAAAGAGGGCAAAACCTGGTCAGTGGGTGGGAAAACCTTGGCTTCCGTCTCCAAAAGGCACAGCTTGGGGGCAAGGAGGTTTTTGCCCTGGCAGAGAAGGCAGAACAGAAAAAGGGCCGGGGGTTTTATCTTTTTCCACCTGTTGCAACCGGATCAAGGCTTTTGATGATGCCTCACGGATTTTATGATTTGCATACCAGAGACCTCGGGCAATCGCTATTTGCTGAGGGCCTGTTTCTGGCAGCCGCATGGAACACCGTTCATCGAAATAAATCACCAGGCCGCACCCCGGTAGCAGCAGGGGACGACAATCCCTGGCAATGGGATATGGCAGACCTTCCCAACACGTATTTTACTGCCCTGACAAGAGCCTTTGCCCGCATCCAGCCAGGTGGACACCTGATTCAGTTGCATGGGTTTGCCAAATCTAAACGAAAATCAAAGTCGGCGCGGGATTCAGATCTTGTGCTTGGTAATGGCACAGAGGCACCTCCAGGTACCTTACTTGCCTTTGGCGATTGTCTTAAAATGAACATCCCTTTTATGGTACGGTTTTACCCTGTGGAAACCAGAGATCTTGGCGGCACGGAAAACATCAGCGCCCGGATACTGAATGCCCTTGGCCATAACGGTTTTGTGCAAATGGAAATGAGCCTCGCGCTCCGTGATCAACTGCGTTCATCAAGACAGTTGAGACAGACGATGCTCAACTGTATGCAAACTGCATGGGATTAACGAAGAACCTGTTCATAATCCTGCTTGTTTGCATGGGATGTTTACACGTTGTTCCTGCCCGAGCCGGAATAGCACCCTGGGTCATGGAGTTTCTGGACCGTTACCACATACCGTTGCGCTGGGATAATGTGGAAGGGGCTCCTGTCTGGATAAGTGGCGCTGAACCCCATTACAACTCTGATCATCGTTGCCATATTTTCACCCTCCATCCTGGCGATGAGGTAACGATCAGGGTGCCTGCCCAGGCCTTGGTCAGGCTTTTTGACCCGGTCAAGGTTCTTAGCCGGACCTCCCTGAAAGCCTTTGTTTCTCGAGGGAACGGGCTTTTTGTGCATCGTCCTTTTTCTGCAGGCAAAGATGGCCACTCCTTGCTCGTCAACTCTGCTTTGAGGGACAACGGACTGTTCCGGCTGGCGCATGTCTCAACGGCTGGAGATACTCTGCAGGTCGCTCTCTTTGTGTCACGCTATGATGCGCCCAAGAAACCGGAACCATATCGTCATCTACTGGCATTTTCAGCGCCAACGGTAAACGTCAAAGAAAAGCCGGTTGATGCAGGCCGATCCTTTCAACGGCTATCGGCGGACCGTCCTTCGCAAATTCGACTCAAAGGTCCTCTTCGCCTGCTCCTCGAGCATCGGTTGCTGTTCCCTCAAAAAGAGCCGATACGATATACCCCATACCTCATCAAAGGACTGCTTGATGCCCGTAACTTTCTTTCTCTTTCCAGCGCTAGCATGCCGGATAGCAGAACACTGCTTCAGGTTGATGGTCAATATCCGGTGCTTGGCTATCTAAGAAAATCATACTTTACGGTCCCGGAAGGGGAGCATATCCTGACCGTTATCCCGGGGCGAGACCTGTTGGTCCGTTTAACGGCCCGGGATGAACCGGACTATATTTTCCCCGAGTTAAATAATCCCTTTGTGCTTGATGATCAGCAGGAGAAGAAGAACGTTGATCCAATCATCCTGTTTGCCCGGTCAAAGGAAGCTGCAGGCGTACTGCAACCGGATCTGTCGGAAGTTGTTGATCTGGAGGATATGGCCCGCAGGGTATGGCGCAACAATCGATATCCTGATGGTGGATTAAGTGCAACGATGGCTTTGCGCCAGGTGGCTCAACGGTATCCGGGCTCTTCAGCATTGCAGAAGGAAAGCAACCGGGTCGAGGCGGCATACACATTTTATCGTGACCTTTTTCCCGAGGGACAGGGGGCACCTCTTGAACAGGCATTGAGCGGAATTATCTCCCCACGGTTGAAAGAGGGTACCGTGCAATTGCGGGTGATCCAGGAAAACGCAGTACCGGCAGTTGTCGGCACCATGGAGCGGGCCTATTTTGCAAATATGCCAATGATTCATGGTGACAGGCAGTCAACTGATGCGCCATTGTTGACCTATTTTTTGCCTCGTAGACGGATGCCGTCGGAATTACGTCTATTGGTCGAGGTGGCAAACCAGGGCGGATCCTTTATGGTGAAGATTGGTAATAATCCGGAAGTCCAGTGCGATGTTCTCCCTCGCCTGATCAGGCCGCCGGAAGAATTTGAACTGGACACAACCACGGCAGCGATACAGCTGCCTCAAGACTTGATCAAGCGGTATTTTTTTCTCAGTCCGGAAATTGATCCGCAGGGGCGTACGTCAGATGCAGCCTACGTGGCTGAAGTAACTCTACCGCTGGATGTCGCTTCTGAAAAGATTGTTCTTCGTCCGTTGCAAACAGGTGGAGATCCCCTTCGGGTTGCTTTGCAGTATAGAGATTCAAGCCCCTTTACCCTTGCAGAACCGGAATATCTGCAGGCAGAAAAAAGGCTTGGCCGGGAAATAACCGCCTACCAGTTGGCGTTAAAGATGATGTCCAGTAGCAGAGCAGAGGCTGAACAACAGATTGAAGTGCAAGGAGATGGGGTCAACGAGGTGGAAGCATTCCTCCGGCCACTTATCCGCTATATCCATACCAGGAACATTGTGTTCAGCTCATCGGTGGCCCCTTTGCCGGCAGCGTCTGATAGAGAAGAGCTTGCATCCGTTGTGATCGATTCCTTGAAAACAAAGATCAAGAAAGCAGTTAATGACGGCCAATGGATTTCGGTATTGGAAAACGCTATGGAACTGTACCAAGGGGCACGGGGGCAGAATAAAATAGACGCAGCCATGCTGATTGTTGACGCTTTGGAAAACAGCGGTGAATCCTATCTTGCTGAGATACGGCTTCGGGGTATGCTCCTCTATCCCCGGGTCGGTGAGGAAGATCTTGCCGAGGCGGCCAGGGTGCGGCTTGAGCGGGTGTACCGAAACCGCAACGACCTTAGCAATCTAGGCAGCTTATACGCGGCCTGTTTTTTCCGGAATCCAACTCCAGCGCTATTGGGGAAACTGGCCGGGGTTCTGCTGGAAGAGGGGCGTTATCGTCTTGCGTTGTCCGCATCCGTAATTCTGCCCCACAGCGAACAACATCTTGAGACTTTACTGCTCTCAACCTTGCATTCCAGCTGGCAACGGACCTTTCAGGCCACTGTCGAAACAATACCTGCAGCTGAGGAGCAGAATTACTGGCGAGGTCTAGCGCAGGAAAAGTTGGGGGCAACAAAAGAGGCCCGGGATTTCTTTATGGCTGCCGGTAGCAGGGGAAAACATCGTTTCCGGACAGTGGAGAAAGCCCGCGCCATAGGCGCGCGGCTTACCCGTCCGGATTTGCATGAACGACAACAGGCGATTTTTTCCTGGGAACAATGGCAGGCACAGCTGTCCGGTCCCCGCTCATGGAGAAGTGAACCATGGTTGGTGCATGAGCATGCCGGAGGAGTATTTTTATACAGCGAAGCCCAGGATGTGAAGATGCCTATGTTTCGAGCAACGGCTAATCGTTCGGTACAGGCGAGGATATGGGGCCCGGTGACGATGAAGTTTGTCCTGCGGCCCCTGCATAATCAATCAACCAATGCACCCTTGAGCGGGTGGGTGTTTTTACGATTGGATGATGAGTTGGAATTGATTCCAATAAACAACAATCGACCGGTACAACAATGGGTTATGCCATCGGCAGCGAAGACCGTTCCCGGTCGGGCAGTGACCTATGAGCGTAGTTTCGGACCGGGTCCCCATGAAATTTCCATATCAAGTGAAACCCTTGCACAGGCCACTGTTACAGCATGGTTTGCCACCTTTGAGTCATGGTGCCGTGAATCGGTTTCTCCAGGTAGTGGAACAGCAGGAGGATCCCGTTCAGGTCGGTGGGTTGCGTTGTCTGGTTGACGACTGCCTGGCTGTTGTGTCCGGGGAACGGGAAGAAGAACCGCTGTATTTTTCATCCAACCAGTTCAGGGTTGACAGGGAGCAGCAACAGGTACTTTCGATAAATCATGCTCAGGATAGTATTGCTCAGCTACAGGCCGTACGAGCTCAACAACGGCCCATCGCTGTTGGTGGAGGAAAAGGTTCAGGTGGTTCGTCCAGGCTCATGGCTGTCGGCCAATGGGACGAGGCCCTTGCAGCTATGGGTGAGGGGACGGCGGCAGAGCGGCATAGGCTGATGGCGCTACTAACGTATTTAGCTGAAGGCAGGCCTGAGCAAAGAGGACGTTATGTGACACGTGCATATCATCTAGCACAACGCTTTCCTATGGAGCACGAGCTTCAGTCATTGTTACAGCGTATAAGTAGCGAAACACAATGGAAAAAAGTAGAACAGGTACAGGGAGGTGCAGGTCTGCGGCTAATTCCCCTGCAGAGTTGGCTTCCGGAAAATCCATCGTTGCGGATTCGTAAGGCGCTTGTGACTACCCGGCTTGATAACCATGAGATACTTGCCGACGAGGACCCCCTGGTGCTTACTATGGATAACCTCACAACCACTGAACTTGAGGTTTCCTGGAAACTTTCGGAAGTATCTTATTTACGGCCGGAAGAAATGGATATTGTATACCGGTTGGATGAGCAACAACAAAAACAAATAACCCTTGGGCCTGATCGGCCATATTACTCGGTTCGCCTGTCTGTGCCGGCTGGTCGTCACCGGCTGGTTACCGCTATCATGAGCAGGTACAGCAACCAGTTTCTGCAGGTACGTTTTCAAGAAATAATCCCCACATCAAAAGTCCCGGTGAAAGGCATTATCTGGTCGCCGCAGGTCAGGGAACGGGCTTTTCATGTGGTTACCAAGGATGAACCGCTCTATGCTTCAATTCAGGGGCCGGCATGGATTCGTGTAGATGAGCTTCGCCAAGATAAAACCTTTTCCCGATATCAATATGTTCAGCAAGGGTGGCAGACTGTTGAAGTTTTTCCCGAAAAAGACCAGGGGGAAATGTTGGCTCGACTGTACCTGCGGGGTGAAAAAAGCGGTGGAGTACATAAAGGGTTGTCCAGGGAAACGATCAGCCTTCGCAGCGCTGCAGGGCCTATTTCCAGGAAAGCCACTTCAAGGCCGGCATTCTGGAGCATCTCAAGGTAGGAAAGCACCTCTTTTTTTCTTGCGACAGCCACCAGGGCTCTGTTCCTGAACGC
>CALZIH010000294.1 GCA_945787305.1 uncultured Desulfobulbaceae bacterium
ATTGGTTCTGTTGTTTCATAGCTCTTGGCTGTTTATCGTATGGTAGAGCCTAATGGCTTAGAAAACGCCCTTGATTACGCCTTTCTTCTCTTTAATTTGTTAATCGACTTCATAGAAAAATTAAACTCTATTTTGTTGGTGCCCTAAAAAGACTTGCCACCGATGCCAGTCTGGTTTTAACTCATTCTAGGCTACCTTGAAAAATTGTATTTTCGCCCAATCTCGGCGTTATGCTCAAAATTTTATCCTCGGAATATCTAATATATGCCTGTGGTAAAATTATTCGCATGCCTTGACCTCGAACGAAAATCCTAATTTTTCAAGGCACCCTCTATTTTATAGTGTACGAACTGTGTTTTGGACTTTTTTCGAGCCCATCAGTATTGTCGGTGTCGCAAAAAGCCACGAAACCGACGGCGGTAAGGTTGTAACTCACTGTAATTCCATACAGTGCAAACAGCGTTTTTAACTTTTTGCGAGCCCATCAGTATTGATAATAATTCAAGGGGACAAGACTATGAGTGAGTATCTCAGCAGTAATAATTACCCTGGCTTATCTTCACCTGAAGCCGACAATCTGGCCGTCAGCCTTGCTCAGCTCCTCAAAGACGACTTTACCGGTGACATGTATGGTTTACTTGCCGGATACCAGCGTATTCTTGTTGATAATAAGCGTCGTACAGAATGGCCGGCTGTGCACAACAAGCTGGAGATTCTCTTTAAATGCGGTAGGTATCAGGCGCTGGACGGGCCGATGATCGGCATCCCGGTTTCCATTCGTGACAGTGATTACTTCAGTGATAGCGTTAAACTGGCCGGCCGAGACAGATCAATAATTGCCGGCATCGAGTGGATGGCCACAGCCTGGAACATGACTTTTGCCGATACCGGTCTATGGATGGGAAAAACCTTTGAACCGGTTTCAAAAGAGACCGTGGCAGCCAAAACGGATAATAACGCCGAGATGACGGCTGTGTACGATCCTGAAATCACCAGGATCGGTCGCAACTTTTTCCGTGAGCCGGTCAATCCAAACCTCATCCAGGGCCTTGGCCTGCCAGCGTTAACCTCATTATGGAACCTGCAGCCACGCCCTGTATCAGGCCAGAAAAAAATATTTGATGCGGACCTGCTTGAGGATAATCTGCAACGGGAAATAAACATCCCCTATAGCATGACTGGAGGTATTTTCCTCGCCAATCGCGGCAGATCGGTCGTCCCGGAAATGCACGAAAAACAAGTATATCAGCTGAATTATCGCTGGCCTTTGCTTAACCCAGCCTTTCCCATGACCCGGCTTATTGATGAACTTGTGCAGGTGGCAGAGGGCATTTACCTCGGCCAACTGGTCTTTGCCACCAAACACTACAGTCTCGGCACCATGCCGCTTATGCCAGGCAAGCAGGAATCGGTTTCCATTGGCGAACCATATACAGCTGACAGCACCGTAGATTACGGCTATCAGAATAATGGGTATTTTCTCATGATGTCGCCTGACAGAGCTGCACAAGTTTATGCCGACAGTGCCTTTCCGCAGCTACGCCCCAGAAAAGGCGAACGCGGATACCTCGAGTTGGGCTACGATAAAGAGGCCGCGGCTCCGTCTCTTTCAGCCCCAGCCACCCCGAAAAGACCATGGCCGGATGTACAAAACTGGGTGGACGGTTGGCGGGAAAATGGTATTTTACGTGATAAGTTCACCACCTTTATCCTTGAAGACTCGCCAAAGAGATCGGATACCGATGACGTACGGGAAATGCTACGGGAGGGCGAATCCATACTCCAGATGCTGCAGCGTATCAGCCATAAGATTTCAGAAACAACTAAAAAAGAAGACAGCCTCCGTCATTTTGAAAAACTGCACCGTTTATTCAGACGGGGGGTGGCGCCACAGGTCAAAAACGGCCTCTTCCAGGGCCACGGTAAAAAAGGGTTTAACTGCAGGCATGAAGGTCGGGAAGAACGTGATTGGTACGGCCAGGCAGATGTAGCCCATGGCTTTGATTATTATCATGGCGCCAACCTGAACCTGCACTTTGGTCTCGCCGATACATTCTGTCCAAATACCGAGAGCCTGCTTGACGATAACCTTTTGTTTCCCGGCATGGTTGCCGAAGCTCTGCTTGCAGGCGATAATAGGGGCCCCAACGTCATGGACATGATCTGGCATAGTATCGGCAAATATCTCTTCCCCTGGGCCGGAAAGTCGTTTGAATCCATTAGCGGCCGCAAATTAAGCATGTTTCTTGATGAGAGTAATGATCTTGCAAAGAGATATCCCAAGCGGGTGAAAGAGTTGAAATGGCACCTTGCCTCCAGACCCCATTACGACCTGGTTAAAAAGGCAGGCAAAGACTACTGGCAACAGCCGGGACGCTATGACAAGCATCTTCAGAATGGTCCGTGGGACAACGGCATGACCGAAGAAGATAAAGCCTTCTGGGAGGAGGAGGCAGCCAAAAATTGGGTCGACGGATGCAACCTCCAGGATAACCGCATAGTAATGGCTGATCCGCTCTTCAACGTCATCGACATGAACTATCGTATTCCTGACCCTGCCTTGCAAAAGGTCTCGGAATCCGGACCGTCTCCTTTTGCCAGGCAAGGGTATATTTTTCTCGGCCTTTCCGGACAAGACTCAATATTGCCGATAAACAACGGGCTAGAACAGAAGAAAAAAGTTTTTCAGTTTCATTATCGCTACCCGATGATCGGCGGCCCTGCACCTATTGGCTTGTGTCTTGATGAGTTGGTGGAGATTGCCGACGGCTTATTTCTGGGCCAGCTCATCTACTCGACAGCTCTTGATACGCCGTATCACTCATCTGTTGATCCGGCTCTGTATAAATATCAGCTCTTTGGATATTTTCTACTTCTTGATGATAGCTGGCAGTACCATCGCTTGGCTATTGGCCTTGACACCTTATAGCACGTATGATTTGCAGCAAAAGGGAGGAGGATTATGCAGATCGATTTCCATCATGCAACGACCTATGTTGCGGCACGACTGGCAGGATTTACTGCCGATAAAGCCGAAACAATCGCCTATGCAGCCCAATATGTTGACGACGCAACCAGTGACGGACCGGTAAGGTTCACCAATAAATTTCTCTATCAACGCATCTCTCCTGCGCATAAGATGATCGATATCCGCAATACCCGGGATATTGACAACCACCAGGTTTGGATACCTTTTCACTTCTTACCTGGAAACGGCGGGCTGGCTGCTGTGAGGAACCCTGCCGGACGGGTGGTCAACCGGTTGATCTGTACCCCGGATTCTCCAATTGCCCGTGATATGGTCAGACAAACAATTATCGAACGTAACAAACCTTACGCACTGCACCGACTCGGTGTCGCCATGCATGTCTATGCAGACACCTGGGCCCACCAAGGATTTGCAGGTCTACTTGATAAGGTCAATGATGTTAATAAGGTAAAAGAGGTTGGCACATCAGGTGTTTTTGATTGTGAGCTTGGGGAATATCTTTCAAATTTTCTCGATGACACCATTCCGCCCCTCGGGCATGGAAGGGCAACCATTTTTCCGGACATGCCATTTTTACAGTGGCAATACCAGAATCACGCCAAAGAGACAGTCCTACGGGATAACACTGAAGATTTCTGTACCGCCGCCAACGAGATGTGCAAAGCCATGCAACGATTCCTAGTTGGAGATCCTCATGGAAATGCCAAAGGAATTGCTGATGCTGATATGGCGGCCATCAGAAATTTGTTTCAAAATGCCACTGACCAGGATGGAGGGAAGCGACATGCGAAATGGCTTACCGCAATCTCCGATGGCGTTTTCAGTTTTGGTTCCGAAGATATCTGTTATCTGGGGAAAAAGGGAAAGGCGGGTGGTGATGGATTGAAAAAATCCTGGAAGGAGGAAGCTCTCGGTA
>CALZIH010000295.1 GCA_945787305.1 uncultured Desulfobulbaceae bacterium
TTTCTGCAATTCCTTGATGGTCGATACGACTTTGGCAAAAAGATGATGTAAAGCTGAAAATGGATAATTTTTGAGCCACGCTCCCCTGCACGACCCCTTTGTCTATTGGTTTGCACTTTCCAGTCAAATGCTGCCTTTAGTGCATTTTCAACAGCGAGTGCCCCTCCTTCAATGAAGAAGGCATGGAGAAAAGAGGCGGGCATGGCAACTCGTGAAAAAACCTCCATGAATTCAGCCATCGCAACGGTATACACATCTGAATTCGATGGCTTCTGCACCGCTGCTCGACCAAGCTGCTCGGTGAGCGCTACAAGTTTCGGGTGATTAAAACCAATCGCCATGGAGGCGTACATGGAAAAAAAATCAAGGTATCTCTCACCGCTACGCTCATCGACCAGCCAGGAGCCCTTGGAGTTTTCCAGATCAAGGATAAAGTCGAACCCTTCTGTCAAGAGGTGTTTGGAAAGAAGCGCTTTAACCGTTTGCGGATCAACCATCTCATCTCTCCTGTACGATTGGTGAAAAATTCAATTCCTTATTTCAATGTCGCCCAGGCATCTCTCCCTTCAAATTGAGCCTTGGCTGTAATCAAATATCAAATTGAATACCCTGGGCCAAAGGGAGATCACGCCCATAATTAACTGTAACCGTCTGACGGCGCATATACGCCTTCCATGAATCAGAGCCTGCCTCCCGGCCGCCGCCGGTCTCTTTTTCGCCACCGAAAGCTCCGCCGATTTCAGCACCGGATGTGCCGATATTCACATTGGCAATACCGCAATCCGATCCCGCCTGGGCAAGAAACTCTTCGGCCTGCTGCAAGTCCCTGGTGAAAATTGATGAGGACAGTCCTTGTGGTACATCGTTTTGCATTGCGATTGCTTCTGTCACCGGGCCCGAATAGTTAAGCAAGTAGAGCAACGGGCCGAAGGTCTCGGTCTTGACAACCGGGTATTGTTTGCCCACTTCAGCCAAAGCAGGCATCACGTAGCAGCCTGACTCATATTCTTTTCCCGAAAGCACCGTTCCCCCATAAATGACCCTGCCACTTTGCTTCTTCACCTCTTCCAGGGCTGCAACATAACGGGCGACCGCATCTTTACTGATCAGTGGCCCCATGTGATTGCGTTCATCCAGGGGGTCACCTATTCGGATACTCTTGTAGGCATTGACCAGGGCTTCTTCTACCTTGTTGTAGATGGAGTCATGAACGATGAGCCTTCTGGTGGTCGTGCAACGCTGACCGGCAGTCCCCACCGAACCGAAAACAACCGCCGGGATGGCAAGCGCAAGATCGGCATGCTCGGTGAGGATGACGGCGTTGTTACCGCTCAGCTCTAATATGGATTTCCCCAATCGCCCGGCAACCACTTCGGCGGCATACCGGCCGACACGTACTGAGCCGGTAAAGGAGATAAGCGGAATACGGGGATCACGCAGTAACCGTTCGCCGACATTTTTACCTGTACCTGTAATCAGGGAAAAAATCCCCTCCGGCAGATTGTTTGCCTCAAGCACCCTGCCGATGATTTTCTGGGTGGCAATTGCCGAGAGCGGCACCATCGAAGAGGGTTTCCAAATGCTTACATCACCACAAACCGCTGCTATCATTGCATTCCAGGACCAAACAGCCACCGGAAAATTAAAGGCCGTCTCGATACCGACAATGCCCAGGGGCAGATACTGCTCATACATCCGGTGTGCGGGACGCTCTGACTGTAAGGGCACTCCGGAGAGCATCCGCGACTGTCCTGCTGCGTAATCACAGATATCGATCATTTCCTGAACTTCACCGATGCCTTCCTGTAGAGATTTTCCCATTTCATAGGAGACAAGCCTGCCAAGAGGTTCTTTGTATTGCCTGAGCATCAGCCCAATCTGTCGCACAATTTCACCTCGCTTAGGAGCGGGAACCATACGCCAGGACAAAAAGGCCGACTGGGCTGTTTTTATAATATGTTCATATAGTTCGGGCGGGGTAGTGGAAACTGATCCGATATGTTTACCATCGACAGGAGAAGTAATGGGTATCTTGTTTTCTGCTTGTACGGAATCCCACCACAGGCCGGTGGAGGTACCTGAGTTGTGTTGACTAACGCCTAAGGTTTTTAAAAAGTCCATATCCCCTCCTGTGAGGTTAGCATCTCCAGCCAGAACGCGATGCAAAATAGATCCTGATGAATGGAGCAGAATCGGCACCTAGAAAAGATAGCGTTTGTTTTTGTTTGTATATCTAATAAAAGTATGACCAAGATCAGGTTAGGTCAACCCAACGGCAATATCCGTCAAAATGAGCATGAAGGCGATACATCTGGCACTGTCGTTTCTTGCCGCCTCGTTTTCGGCGAAGAGGAGATGCCTGAATTTTCAGGAACTAGCGAGAGACTGATACAAGAGTCTTCCGATCCAGCAAAACTACTGACCACGCACGGATTTAGACAAAAGTTTTGACAAGTATGTTTTTTTCTTAAACAGCATTTGACTTTTACTTTAAAAAAAATAATATGTTAACCTGTTCTTCACGAAGGGGCATTTTAAGGCAGCTGCCACCAGGGTACACTCTACTTTCCTGATGGGTACCTGATCCGCTTTTTGGCCTGAACATCGGCGGCTGTTCTTTCCAGCAATGTTTGTTCGCCTCTTGCCAAGACAGAACCTAATTATTATGAGGGGATACAATGGGCTCACAACTTTATGGATTGCTATCGGATCTGGGGTACCATCACCCACTGCACCCTGCGCTGGCACATTTGCCGGTTGGCTTAACTATCGCCAGCTTTATTTTCATTGTTCTTGCCTTGTTGTTGAAAAATTCCTCTTTGTATAGTACCTCAAAGCATTGCCTTTTACTTGCTCTGCTGGCGGTCATCCCAACAATATTTACCGGCTACCTTGATTGGCAGCATTTTTATGGCGGGGCATTAATCTTGCCGATTAAAATGAAAATTGGGTTGGCCGCAGCACTAGCACTTTTTCTTCTAATAGCTTCTCTGACCGGTAAAAGGGATGGAAGCGCTACCGTACCCGGACTCATGATACGATTTTTATGCCTCCTGTTGGTAACAGGCCTCGGATATTTTGGCGGTGAAATAGTTTATGGAAAGGGCAGTACCACTGCTGCTCAAAAAGAAGGACTCAATAACGAGTACATCATGGCAGGCGCAAAGCTATTTCAAGCAAATTGCGCCCTTTGTCACTTAACCGATAGTTCTGACACAAAGATAGGCCCAGGCCTTAAAGGGCTCTTTTTGCAAAAGCAGATGCCCGTCAGCGGTTGGCCTGTAAACGAGCAAAGCGTTGAGCGGCAGCTTAAAACACCTTTTGCCCAGATGCCGCCATTTGCCAAATTGAGCAATGAAGAGGTCGCCGCACTGACTGAGTACCTGAAATCGCTTTAGCAGCCCCGCTTGAGGTACCCGTACCCCAGGGGCCAACTCTCAGAGTATTGAAGAGCGAAACCGAATAGACAAAAAGGTTCGGTTTTGGATGGCATGGCCGTTTCAAACCGGAACCTTGTGTATTGCCAAGGCCTGCTGCAGCCGCCTGTCGAGTTGAACTTCTATGGGCCCTAGCAGCAGGCATCCCCCTATCTACCTGGTCTAAACGTTCATCCGGCATAGAGGCTTTTCCGGTAACGCTCCCCTCTCCCCCCTTTGAAGGAACACCCGCACTTGCCCCGAAGAGGTACCATTTTGCCCCACGCCGGGCCAGCAGTAATCACTCTTCCCCATGAAAGTCGATAAAATCCCGCCAAAATCCGCCCGACCCAATAAGTTGAAATAATTATGTTCGAAATTTACCACTTTAAAACGTGCCTTTTCGTCACCCGCTTTTGACAAAAACAGTGCAAAACGCCATTATCATTGACAATAAATGAATAACGACTCAT
>CALZIH010000296.1 GCA_945787305.1 uncultured Desulfobulbaceae bacterium
GGCATCGGCAAAGCTCTGTAAAAATTAGTTCAGACAAAAAAAACAGGCAGGACACCAAAGTGCCCTGCCTGTTCTCGACAGATATCAGTATGAATACTGGACGTTCTTAACCAAGTTGCTTCTTCCCATCAACCAGATGATCAACAACAGATGGATCTGCTAGGGTTGAGGTGTCGCCAAAGTTGTCAAAGTCATTGGCGGCGATTTTGCGCAGGATACGGCGCATAATTTTACCTGACCGGGTCTTGGGGAGACCCGGGGCCCACATGATCACCTCAGGAGTGGCGATGGGACCGATCTCAGCGCGGACATGTTTACGCAGGTCAGCTATCAGTTCATCGTTCCCCTCTACATTGGTCATCAGGGTAACATAGGCGAAAATGGTTTGCCCCTTGATCGGGTGCGGCATGCCGACAACAGCGGACTCGGCAACAGCCTGATGGGAAACCAGTGCGGATTCAATTTCTGCAGTCCCCAAACGATGGCCGGAAACATTAATAACATCGTCCAGACGACCCATGATCCAAAAACAACCGTCCTCATCTTTGCGGGCACCGTCTTCAGGATCGTATATATTCTCGTAACGACTGAAGTACGCTTTTTTATAGCGCTCAGGATCCCCGAAAACGCCACGCAACATTCCCGGCCAGGGCTTGCGGATAACCAGATGCCCACCTTCATTAGGTCCGGCCTCGTTCCCCTCTTCGTCATAGATGGCTGCATCAATACCGGGCAAAGGAAAGGTTGCCGAGCCAGGCTTGAGGGGGGTGGCATAGGGCAGCGGAGAAATCATAATACCGCCGGTCTCGGTCTGCCACCAGGTATCAACAATCGGCAGTTTTTCCCTGCCGATATTGACATGATACCACATCCAGGCCTCCGGGTTGATGGGCTCGCCTACGGAACCGAGAATCCGTAAACTGGACAGATCCCAACGCTTGGTCGGCTCTTCACCATCCCGCATCAAAGCTCGAATAACCGTCGGCGCGGTGTAAAAGGTGTTCACCTGAAATTTTTCCACGATTTGCCAGAAGCGATCCGGCCCCGGGTAGGAAGGAACGCCTTCAAACATTACCGACGTCGCACCAAGCCCCAACGGGCCATAAAGGATATAAGAATGACCGGTAATCCAGCCGATGTCCGCCGTACACCAGTAGACATCATCATCTTTCAAATCAAACACATATTGGCAGGTATGCATGGCATACAACAGGTATCCGCCGGTGGTATGGACAACGCCTTTGGGCTTACCGGTGGAACCTGAGGTATAGAGGATAAACAGGATGTCCTCGGCATCCATGGACTCCGGCTCGCAAACAGAAGAGATATCCTCAGCAACCACCTCCTCGTGCCACCAGGAGTCGCGACCATCCTGCATGGAGACGTCGTTACCTGCCCTCTGAACCACGACGCAAGATTGTACGGATTCACAATTTTCAAGAGCGGAATCGGCATTGGGTTTCAGAGGGATGGTCTTGCCGGCACGAAGAACGGCATCGGCAGTCACCAGCACTTTGGCTTCACAGTCCTGAATGCGGTTCTGAAGGGCAACTGCAGAAAAACCTGCAAAAACAACGGAATGAATGGCACCTATTCGGGCACAGGCCAACAGGGCAATGGACAGTTCAGGAATCATGGGAAGATAGATGGAAACCCGGTCGCCTTTCTTCACACCTTTCTTCTTCAGCACATTGGCAAAGCGGCAGACCTCAGTGTGCAGCATCTGATAGGTATAGACCTTGACATCATCTTCCGGTTCACCCTGCCAGATGAGAGCAGCCTTGTTACGACGCCCATTGGTCAGGTGCCGATCAAGGCAGTTATAGGACATGTTCAATTTGCCGCCATCAAACCACTTGATTTCCGGTTTGGTAAAATCCCATTCAAGAACTTTATCCCATTTTTTATCCCAAGTAACCAGTTCCTCAGCTCTTTCTCCCCAATAGCCTTCCGGGTCATCCATGGAACGCTGATACGCTGCGCGGTAATCCTCCATGGATTTAATCCAGGCCTGATCGGCACCATCAGTCGGCGGTTCAAAGGTTTTACCTTCACTGAGCAAGCTGGTAATCTTGTCTTCATTGCCACTCATGACATACTCCTCATCGGTTGCGTAATTGTTTATATGCAGCACTCTTGCTCGAGCACTTCCATTTATATCCCTCTTCGATACAGAAAAAACATCGTCGTAGAGAGACACCAGGCGCCTTTCTTTTGACAGAATGTCAAAAAAAGTACCACTAGAACTCTTTTTCCTACATGAATTTTCGTCCCCTCGCCCTAATAATATCTCTCACCTTTGTCAAGCCATAACTCCTCAAGGACCACAAAATAGTACCTCACAAGTAGATTCGATTGCTGATCACCCACAGATACGGTATGAAAGAAGATCCGTAAAATCATAACCAAAGAATCGTACCATACCAAAACCGGCACTTCACTTATTCTTTCTTCAAATCGATGACCATGCTGAAACAAAACGCTACAGAACAACAAGTACAACAGGAACTTCGCAGGGGCTGCACCAAAAAAGATATCCTTGCCAGGTTGTCAAAGGAAAAAGACAGGGATGACATCCTCTTCTTCTTGAAAAACCTGCCGGCAGAGAAAAAAAGAAGACAATTTCTCTGGATCAACCGAGTTCTCTGCCTGGTACTCCTGGCCGTTACCATCAAAAAGCTCTACGCGATGGCAATGTTGCAGCTTACGGCCCTGGCAGCCAATCAATTTTCAGCCCTGCTGCTACTTGACCTCATTGTGCCGATGATCAACTTTTACATCTTGAGTAAAATTATCCGCTTTCACCGCCAAGGCTACCAATTCATGGCCGTACTGGGTGTTCTAGCCCTGGTTCGCCCTGAAAACCGAATCATGCCTGATCTTGCCATGCACCTGTTGATTCTCGGATTGTCCGTTTTTCTCTTGCTTCGATTATTTCCCAAGCAGGAACAAATAGAAGGCTAAGACCCAACTGCTCAGGAGGTTTACACCATGCTCAACCAATTGATTAACCTTACTGCCGAGTATCATTTAGTCATCATGGTCGCAACCATGATACTTCTCGTCCTGCTGACAAAAAAGAAAAACGATTCCCGTAAGGTCTTCCTCATTCTTGCTGTTATCCTGGCCTTATCTATCGTTTACGAACTTGTCATGGATGAACCTGTGAGTCGATTTCCAGCTCGCATAAACCAGACCATGAATCAACCCGGCCCAACAGAAAGTACCAATCCGCGCTATTACACCTCTCCGGAAAAGCGGCAACTGCCAGGGAATTAACACTTAGCAATCAATTAAATGACGGAGATATCCAAAAAAAACATTGACATGAGAACAAACAGAGCTTAATTAAAAACTTAAATTCTAAAATAACGGCATAAGGAAGGAATTATGGAGTATAGTCAAGTTGAAGACCTTGCCCGCTTACTCAAATCCATGTCACACCCCATTCGCCTGAAAATACTCTGCCTGCTGCAGGACAAAGAGTTATCAGTCAGTGAAATTCGCAATTCCGTGGAAACAACAGGGGCAAACATAACGCAACACCTGAATATTTTACGTAATCAGGGCATTATAGCTTTTCGTAAAGACGCTAACTTTATCTATAACCGGATCAGTGACGAACGCATTTTAACCCTGATTCAAAGCATGGAGCAAATATTTTGCAACGCCCATGAGAAAACCAAATCCTGAGGATTACTCCAGGGATTTTCATTGCAACCTATTGTTGTCGGTGTCGTAAAAAGCCTCGCCACCGACGGCGGATAGGTTATAACTCTTTGTTTTTCCCTACTGTGCAATTTGCGTTTTTGACTTTTTACGATTCCATCACAATTCACACGTTACCATCATATCAGGTAATGCCAGTAAGTTGACAGTGGACGACCTG
>CALZIH010000297.1 GCA_945787305.1 uncultured Desulfobulbaceae bacterium
GGCACGATGACGGGAACCTAGCCCTTTGAGTTGCCTGGTAACGGTGCTCACTGCATCAAGGTGCCGGCCTGCCGCTTCAACTACCCCGCTACCTGAAACAACAAAGGCCCCGTCAAGCTGGGCCAGTTCTTTGATGCTTTCGACAACCTCAGGCAGGTTTATGCTTCGCTGCTCTTCAGGATAGCCGCGGAATGGATTGAACACAGCCTGATGGGATGCACGCAAAATCTGATCGGTATTGCCGATCACAAAAGAAGTGCCGACAGATTTTCCTTCTCTGCCCATGGCACCGATATCAAGGGCAATGTCTATCACCGCGATCACAGTTTGGAAATATTCTTTGCCCATGAGCAGGCGGGGATCAAATGGAAACTCATCACTCCAGGAATGGGCAAGATCATGGATGGTGATGGTATCAAGGTGATCCTTACCCCATGGACCAAGAACACAGACGACCTTACTGTCAGGCTGGATGATCTCTTGCAGGACAGCTTGCAGAAAAGCGTATTTTATTCGGGAAAACCGGCTTTGATTACCGGCCCAGGTACGGATGATCGTTTGCTCGCAGGATGTGCATTCGCTGAAATTTTTATCTTTTGGCAGTATACGGACTATTTTTTCGCTCTGCAGGTGTGCGGTGTTCAGTAAACTCCTGCAACCGTCATCACTGTTCATGAAAAGAAACACCTTGTCGCTGCCGATATCCTCAGACAGCTTCATAGCGTTTCGGAGCAGGATGGCATACTGTTTTTTTGGGTCCATAGCCTTGACCGGTTTCAAGAGGCATGCATGAAAATAGAATCCCTATCAATAACTAATGTGATTCCCATAAAAACTCAGCTAGTCCTGTTCGGTGAGGGGACTGATTTTATTTTTCTATACCGGGGACTGAATAATTTTCACCACAGATAACTATTCAACAAGTTGTATTATATTTATATAAAAAGAAAATAGTTAATCTGTCTCCCGGATTGTTGAAAAAAATTCATTCCCCTACTTCGAAGGCCGCATAGGCAATTCTACTTTCAAGCTGAGTTTTGATGGTAATCAGCATAAATAATCTACTCAATACCGGTAAAATGTTACCGATCGTAGTGTAAAATCTTCCCCTTAAACGGTTGCGTCAGACAGGCCACATCCACAGGTTGACTTTGACTGTGTGTATACCCTAAACTTATCATCTTTTTACTAAATCGTCCCCCTTGCCCTCGTCCTGGATCAACAAGTATCACTTCGCAATGCTCGTCGGCATGTTGCTCAATGAAACAGGACAACAATTCGACATGATCTCTTTCATACAGCAGATCGCTACCGATAATAAGATCAAACAAACCTAATTCACTGTCTTCATCGTTCCATCCCGTGCGAACAAAAGGTATTTCTTCGCCGTTATTGAGCTTTATATTCTCCAACAGAAAACATTCAACTTCCGGGTGATGATCGGTGGCGGTAATATCAGCCAGACGCTGATTAAGAACCAGACTTGCCAATCCTATTCCGCAGCCCACCTCTAAAATCCGCTTTCCTTCAACCTCATAGTCAAACATGAGATGGGCGAGCACTTCTCCAGATGCCCATATGATCCCAAACAACGGCCAGGTGGCAGAAAAAATTCCAAGCTTTTCGGCAACACCGTTCACATCGCAATACTGTTGCCTGTCTCGTAACGTTCGTACATGAATATCCTTATCACCAAACTCAAGGGTTTGGTAACGAAGGCGCAGCGAAGTCATAAAATACCTATTGGTTGATGATACGCAGCCATATACACTGAAGCTGAACCGCTACACATAATGATAATTTCTACCAGGATAGCATGGTTTACTCAATAATGTTGATATTTTTTTGTGATTACCATCAAAACTCAGCTAGTCCTGCTCAGCGAGGGGACTGATTTTATTTTTCTATACCAGGGACAGAATAGTTTTCACCGAAGATAACTATTCAAGCATCCGTATCGTACTTATATAATAAAAAAATTTAATCTGTCTCCCGGATTGGTGAAAAAAAATCAGTCCCCTACTTCGAAGGCCGCACAGGCAATTCTACTTTCAAGCTGAGTTTTGATGGTAATCAACTATTTTTTTATACAGTGTGGCGACGGCTACCGAGTCAAGTACATTGCTGATGGCATCAGCTATCGCAAAACAACTCCGGGACAACTTTGCACAAGTTTTTGCGGGTTGTTCATAAGTGAGTTCCAGAAAGGAAAGGTTCTGCACTGCTCGGGCCTACTTTGGTACATGGTACATTGCCCTGCAATTGGATCAAAAAAACAGCAGAGATGTTCACCATTGATGACACGCTCCTGCAAAGAAAATTTTCCTTGTACCTGACGCAGGTAGTGGTTGGCAAACATGGGCAACTCTATTTCTTTCATGGCGGCCATTTCCTCAAGTTCCTCCATGCTGACCCAGATATAGCCTTCATGTCCCCGGCAACATTTTCCGCCACAGCGCTTGCAAGCATTGCTGTCAAAAATAAAAAAAGGTTCTTTTTCACCGGTCATGTTTTCTTCTTGTCTGCAGGAATATCTTAACGGTGCCCAAAGGCGTTACTCACCTAACTGTTCGGGTGAAATTCTCTCTATAAAATAATCGTCCGTTGTTTCCAGGCCGAGTAGCTCTTCCCTTTGATTTAGCAACGGATACTCGGAATCGTTCCAGCCGCGTAGCCCAGTTTTAAGTGACCAAACATTCGTATACCCCAGAAGCTGCATCGTGTATGCCGCCAACGCACTGCGCTTGCCTGAGCGACAGATAACCACGACTTTTCGATCCCGGGCCTGCACCAACTCCGGGGTCGTATGTTCGTATCCATAATCACACGCAGTTTCCAGTACACCGCGGGGAACATTGATGGAACCCTCAATATGCATTGCCTGATACTCCATCGGACACCTGACATCGAGCAGGAGCATGTCCTGTCTGCTTTCCACTTCTTCTTGTAAATCCCAGGGAAATATTTCCTTAATCTGTGGCAGGACCTCCTCCACGAGATTCTCAAAATTTTTACGTGACATTATCAATCCTTATGAATGCAAATGAACCTTATTGAAAGAGTTTTATGTTTACGATACTTGATTTTGCCTCGACCCCGGATTGCCTCTTCAGAAAGGGCTTACCGTTTTAACTCAGGATCAGTCGAGCCGCAACTTCGCTAGGGAAGCAATTGCTTCCCCTCCCCGTATGTCTGGAGTGATGCTCAACTCAAGCATCGTTACAGCCGAGAGCTCCACCTGACGGTCCTGGATCTCACTGGTTGAACCTTCGGGGCTGAAGTTCCACTGCTGCCTTACGATTTCCTGAAATGTTTGACCGCCATCCGCCGACCAACGTAAGACATACTCTTGCGTACGCTCAATGGTGGTCTCTACGAAATGCAGCAAGATCCGTCGGAGTCGTTGCGGATTGGCAAAAAAAAGACGGATCGTCTGCTCTCCAGGCCCTGCAGCTCGCCACCCGGAGGTGTTGCCGGGCAGCAACGCATATTCAATCGGATGGGCGGAATCTTCCGAGCTGATTTCCACTTCCGCAATCTCTTCAAGATTCAACCAATGCTCTTCAGGTGACGTGGAGTCTTTCAGTTCCGGGGTGATGATTCGCTTGCGCATTTATGCACCTCACAATTAATAGTTAGAGGAACTCCGGGTCGCATAATGGCCGAGCTGACGGGCAAATTTGTCGTGTCGAGTGATTGGTTCGCCAGGCGCGCAGCGCCGCAGGGGGCCAATCACTCGGCGCGGGGACACGGCAGCTCGGGCATTCCTCCAGGTGCGCGTTGTTAGCCGCGTAGCGGCGTTGCGCGCCTGGAGGAACGCCAGCCTCACCGGCTGGCGCGAAAAAGTTT
>CALZIH010000298.1 GCA_945787305.1 uncultured Desulfobulbaceae bacterium
TCGAGTTGGCAGACGGAGGCACCTTGTTTCTTGACGAAATCGGCGATATGCCGCTTGAACTGCAGGGCAAGCTCCTGCGGGTGCTTCAGGACGGCGAATTTGAACGCCTTGGTGGTGTGCAGGTACTCAAAACCGATGTGCGGGTTATTGCCGCCACCAATAAGGACCTGACTCAAGCTGTAGCCGAAGGACGATTTCGGGAAGACCTCTATTACCGACTGAATGTGTTTCCCATCGAGGTTCCACCACTTCGTACACGAGCAGAGGATATACCGCTTCTGGTGTGGCATTTTGTCCAGGAGCTCTCCAAAGGAATGGGCAAGACCATCACCCACCTGTCTAAATCGACAATGAACGAACTTCAGCACTACCCATGGCCCGGCAATGTCAGGGAACTGAAAAACGTTATCGAGCGAGCGCTCATTGTCTGTAACAGCGAAACATTGCATATCAAGTTAACCACAGACAATGCGCCTGCACCTGTTGATTCCCTGACCCTTGATGAGGTCAACAGAAATCATATCCTCTCGGTGCTTGAAAAAACAGGCTGGAGGGTTCGTGGCCGAAACGGTGCTGCCCAATTCCTTGCCGTTAATCCACAGACCCTGGATTCACGCATGAAAAAACTCGGTATAAAGCGCCCTTAACACGTTATACGAAATTTCATAGGTCTCGCACTCTTTTCCATTTTCCGGTTCCCTGTACTCTGGTCGCAGGAGCCAATTTCACTGTTTTCCCTTCAGCCGCAGAACCTTCTGCCATTTTCACCAGTTGACCACGTTTAGCCTTTTTCCTTAGCACGAATATACGAAATATCATACATCCCATGTCTTTTCGTACCCCCCCCCGACCCACACATCAGCAGCCCAAAGATGTTCAGCCGCCAAGAGAACACAAATACGGGAAGTTAAAGTAAAATCATGAGATGTTAAAGAGTTGGACCCATTATTGCTCTTACTTAAAGAACCTTCCAGTACTCCAGGCAGAAGTGGTCGACCATGAAACAAAGCAAGCAGCCATGTAATCTTAAGATTGAGATAACCGTTCCCTCTACCTTGCGCAATGACATCCTGCAGGTAGCCCGTTCTCAATTCGGTCCCACGCAGGTTATGCCGGGCTGTCTTCAAACACGGTTGCTTCAGGATATAGAACAGCCCGACAGGCTCACCTGGGAGGAGGCGTGGTCGGACATGGAACGGCTTCAACAGCGCATCGCTTCAAAGAGTTTTCGTCCCATTCTTGCCCTGATGGACATGTCAACCGGTTCACCGGTCATTTCCATTAATCAGGTGACAAACCTGCACGGTATGGAATGGATATCAGCAATTCGTAGTCAAACAGGAACAAGTGTATCTTACGTAGGAACTTCTAATCAAAAAGGAGAGAAGGAATGTTGAAAAAAAATCTAACCAAAAGCTTGCTGGCAGCAACGGCCCTGACATTTGCGGTTGCCCCGCCATGTTTTGCCGAGGCAACCACTGAAGCGGAAGCTGAAAAAGCGATGTCGGAAGAGTGCCGCAAGTTTGCCAACGACATCCATGCAGACTTGGGCGAAGTTTTGAAGGCCGGCTGTGAGCCGACTCTGGCCCAGATGTCAGCATTAATGGACAACCCATTGGGTAATGTGGCTATGCTCTTTACCCAGTTTGACGTCTATAGGATGACCAACGACAACTTCACCGACGACTCTGCCATTAAAAGCGTTTATACGGGTATTGCTCAATTCCCTAAAAAACTGAACGAGAACTGGAACCTGATTAACCGTGTTGTCTGGACGGTCCCCAGCATGCCGCTGGATCAGGATAGAATTGATGCGGCTGCCGGACTTCAACAGCCCTATGGAGAGTTGCAGGGGGCGACCTTGCCACCAGTTAAGGAGCAACCGCTGCCGATCAACCTGTTTGACGGACGGACCACCGGATTTGGCGATATGTATTATGTCGGTCTATTCTCGCCAAATGAAGGCACCGACATGCTCAACGGCAAGTTTCTCTGGGGTGCAGGATTTGACCTTGGTTTTCCGACCGCCACAGAGGATATCCTCGGTACCGGTAAATGGACTGCTGGTCCTTCTGCATTGGCAGTATACATGGGGCCAAAGTGGAAAGTCGGCGGGCTTGTTCAGCAATACTGGGATTACGGAGGACATGACGATCGAGACGATGTCAACATGACCAATCTCCAATACTTCATTTATTACTCACTTGACGAAACGACCTCAATCGGTGCCGGTCCAAACATCATTGCCAACTGGGAACAGAATGATAGCGATGATCGTTTTACCGTACCGATCGGCCTTGGTATTTCAAAAACGGTTCAAATTGGCAAGGTACCTGTTCGATTAGGATTTGAAGCACATTATTCCGTAGTCCAGCCCGATAATGTTCCAAGCAACGAGTGGGATTTTCGTTTCTACATCATTCCGGCAATGCCTTCGGCCCTGTTTGACTGGATGAATTAGTCTTGGTAGCGAATTGCTCAACAGCTCTTTGCAAGAAAGAATACACAACCTTTACGCATAAAATGGAGGTTAACATGAAAATACTCTTCAATCTAGTTTCTACTGTTGCTCTAATCGGGTTTGCATCAGCAGCATTTGCCGCCGGTGGCGTGGTCACGGGTCCAAATGTGGTAGTACCTGACCGTTATGTCTATTACCCCGGCACCGAGGTTCTCGCCGAAGAGGAGGTGCGGGTCATCGCTTGCGGTACCGGCATGCCGGACCAGCGCCGTGGCCAAGCCTCTGCCTGTTTTGTTTTCGAATTCGGCAATGGTGAGAAGATTATCTTTGACATCGGCTCTGGCTCCATGCGCAACATAAACGCACTGATGATCCCTGCCGAATACCTGACCAAGGTATTCATCAGCCATTTACATACTGACCACTGGGCCGATCTCAACGCGCTCTGGGCAGGCGGTTGGACCGCAGGTCGCCCGGTGCCCTTGGAGGTCTGGGGGCCGAGCGGGCAGACACCTGAAATGGGAACCGCGTATGCCATAGATGGTTTCATGCGCGCTTTCAATTGGGATTACCAAACCCGTTCCTACAAGATTTCACCTGTACCGGGTTCAATCACCGTACATGAGTTTGACTACAGGGCCGTGAACGAGGTGGTTTATGACCAGAACGGCATTGTCGTTCGTTCGATTCCGGCGATCCACACCGGTGACGGCCCGGTCAGTTACATTATCGAATACGCCGGTATGAAGCTGGTATATGGCGGCGACTCCTCGCCCAACAAGTGGTTCGCAAAGCATGCGAAGGATGCTGACTTCGTGATCCACGAGTCTTTTGCAAATCCAGAATATTTCGTGAAAGATTACGGCCAACCGGCGCAGCTCGCCTGGCGGGCCTGTTGCGAATTCCACACCTCCGGGCCGTCCTACGGAAAGATCATGAGCGAGATCAACCCGGGCCATGCCGTTGCCTACCACACCATGGAGGAGGCGCACCAGGAGATGCTGCTGGGTATACGTACCACCTATGATGGACCGCTCTCCATCGCCACTGACATGATGGTCTGGAATATCACCAAGGACGGCGTGAAAGAGCGCATGGCCGTCTCGCCCGACCGCGCAAGCGGTGTGCCCGGCCCGACCCGACAGCCACCACCAGACCGTAGCATACCCGATCCGATGTCTGATTTCATCAAATCCGGTGAATGGGGACCGGGTTTCAATGCCCAGAACGAAATGCTTGATGAGTTTTCCAAAAAATACGACCTGGAGAAAATGGACTGGCGCGAGAAGAAACCATGGTATAAACCGACCAAGTAACCAAGTTGTTCCGTAGGGTGGATTACGCTTTGCTAATCCACCCTATGTGATACAGTGTGTG
>CALZIH010000299.1 GCA_945787305.1 uncultured Desulfobulbaceae bacterium
CAACCTGGGGCTGGCGGAGTTGCGTAATCATCTCCAGCACGCTTCCCAAACCGGTTTTTCGGAGATGGAGGAGTTACTGGCAGTGCTGGAGAAATGTGACACCGTGCACTGTCTTAACGCCTTGCTTGATCACCTTGAGCAGTTGAAGTTGATCATTTTGAGTGAGGAGGTCTTTGAGCCGCGCGAGGAAATATATTACAAGCGGCACATTGCCGTCGACATCCCCTCGGTCTACGGGCGCTACAGTGAACGAAAATTTGATGCCTTGGGACTGAGTTTTCGTCTGGAAAACCTGGCCAATATCTATCTTGAACGGCTCACCCACAGCATCAATCTCAATTTTATTACCGAGGCAACCTTTATCCATATTGTCAAGTGTCTGAAGCTCTATCTCCGGGCCTTGCAGATAGACGGAATCAGCAGCCGCCGTCTGGATACGTATACCAGCCTGCTGGCCTCCTCAATAGGGATCAAACGATTTTCCTACACCCAGCATCTTGATATCATGCGCGGACTTTCAGAAGGGGTCAAGGATGTTATTTACGCCTATTATACGAATAGCCATCAAAATAACCTGTCGATCATTATTCCGCAGATCGGCGAGGAAAATTTACTGACGACCTACAGATCACTTTGGGATGAAGAAGATATCTCCTCTTCGGTGCTGCGGCTTTCCGAATCCTTTTTTCGTGACTTGATCGCTACTACTTTCGGCTTGCAGCATTTGGATAATTTTATCAGCCGAATTATCCAGACCCTGGAAGCCCAGAAAGATATTCTCGATGAAAAAACCCTTGATCTGTTGATGACCTATAATCCGCAGAAGTCGGTCAGCTCCCTCTACAATGAAAACCTGAAAACACATAATCTGATTCATCTCGGCAATAAAGGGTTCAACCTGATGGTGCTTGCCGGGGACGGGCAGCCTGTGCCTCCGGCTGCCATCATTACCACGGAAATTTTTCGTTGCTGGCCGGCGGTGAAAAAATTTGACCGGGCCAGGGATGAATTCATGCGACGGGTTCGTTCTTCAATAACTGAAATTGAAGAGCAGACCGGCAGGGTTTTCGGTTCACCGGATAAACCGTTGCTGCTGTCGGTGCGCAGTGGTGCCGCCATTTCCATGCCAGGTATGATGACCACTGTCCATAATGTGGGTTCAAATGCAGACCTGGTGGAGGAGTTTGTCGCAAACCACCCGGAACAAACTTATTTTGCCTGGGATAACTACCGGCGTTTTAACCAGTCCTGGGCAATGGCCCGGGGAGTTGACCGGGAGGAATTTCAAGTCCTGATGAATGGGCACAAAAAAAAGTATGGCGTTCGCCTGAAACGCGATTTTGCTCCTGAACAGATGCAGGAACTGGCACTCATGTACGAAAAGGCCGTGCATCGCATTGGTTGCGGCGTGCCGGAAGACCCATGGCTGCAGCTCATCGGGGCGGTTGAGATGGTGCTGGATTCCTGGCATACGCACAAGGCAAAAGAATATAGGCAGTTAATGGACATTTCCGAGGATTGGGGATCTGCAGTTATTATTCAGGCCATGGTCTATGGCAATTTGAGCCATCAGGCTGGCAGTGGGGTGTTATTCACTGCCCATCCGTATCGTAAAGTCAGGCGGGTAGCCCTTTGGGGTGATTATGCCCCCGGTGATCAGGGGGAAGATATTGTTTCGGGACTGGTAACCAGTTATCCCATGTCCGTCGAACAGGCGGAGCTGGATGGCCGTTCGGTGAAAAATTCTCTGGAACGAAGGTTTCCGGAGATTTATGACAGGTTGCTCTCCATTGCCCGTGATCTGGTCTATACCAAGGAATGGAACCCGCAGGAAATTGAGTTTACTTTTGAAGGTCCGGATCCGGAACAACTCTATATCCTCCAGACCCGGGATATGATCACCATAAAGAAAAAAGAACATTTTAATGTCTTTACAGAGACCGGGAGCCTGAAGGCGCAAACCCTGGGAAAAGGAATCGGTGTCAGCGGCTCAGCCCTTTCAGGCCGGGCAGTGTTTACCGAAGACAATATTCATCGTTTGCGCAAGGAGGAGGATACCGGACCGTTGATTCTTATTCGTCAGGATACGGTTCCAGAGGATATTCGTGAGATTTCCATGGCCGAGGGGTTGTTGACCGCCCGCGGTGGTCAGACCTCACATGCCTCTGTTGTCGCAACCCGGTTGGAAAAGACCTGTGTGGTCGGTTGTCGTGATCTGCAGGTATATGAAACCAGAGAATATGCGGAGATAAACGGGTATCGGATCAACTTTGGCGATCCCATATCCATAGACGGCCGCAGCGGTCTTTTCCTCAATGGCATCCACCCGGTAAAAGAAGAGGTCCATATCCTGCCGTTATGAGATGAGTCATCCTATGAAAAGAGGAAAAAAGATTGCCATCGGTCTGTTGATCTTTTTTAGTCTCGGTTTTATTTTTCTGTGCGCCTCCATCTTTTTTCTTCCCCGGCTTATCGAACACCCTGTCGTTGGTGCAAAGATCCGTACCGTCGCGTCCAGAATTATCGGTGGTGAATTTGACTTCAAGCGAATTGATCTTTCTCTCTTTCCCGCACCGTATGTTGTGCTTGAGAAGCCGAAGGTTCATTTTCCGCAACACGGAACGGCAGCTGCGCAGCTCATCGAAATATATCCAGATATATTTTCATTGTTCTTTGCAAAAATTAGTCTGAAAAAGGCCCTGATCCAACAACCGGAACTGGTCCTTCGGGTGGCGAAATCGCCCCCGGGAAATACTAAAACGGCCGACCCCCTTGAAATTAACAGCTTAGTGCCGGTTATTTCTGACACCCTTGCCGACGTATCAAGGTTTACCACTCCCATTGAGTATGGAAGCATCAACGGAGGGCGTATTGAGTTGGTTGACAACGGAAAGACCGTTGTTGTATTGCGTAATATTGACGCTGAGTTGCGTACACTATCTAATGACGTAGAGATTGGGGTAACTGCCGTTTCCAGTGATGCGGACAGTGTTTATGTTTCGCTCTCGGCAGACACCAGGAAACGTACATGCAATGCTCATCTTGAATTGAAAAATGTGCAGCTCGGGAATGTTTCCAATGCGTTGCTGCCGGAAAATACATTTGACATACAAGATGGCGTTAGCGATATACTTGTAGATATTACCGTGGATGATATCAATACGATATCAATGGACTATGATCTTTCTGTTCCACATGTGCGGATGATTCGCGCAGGTCAAACGGTAGACATAACAACCCAGGGGCTTACCGGAAATCTTGCTGCCAGCAAGGATGCAGTCACTCTTACAGTCTCGGAATGTATCCTGGACAGCCCATCAATGCAGTTATCAGGTAGTATAGGTACTTCCCAGGAAGAGCCGGCATTGCGAGTGCAACTTGAAGGCCGGGACATCGATATAGAGGCCACCAGCGAAGTGGCCATGGCCATGGCAGGAACCAATACGGTCGTCCGGAATATTTTCGACATACTTCATGCCGGATCGATCCCGTTGATCACGGTAACCGATCAGGGGAGTGTTCCAGCTGATCTTGGCGATTGGGACCATCTTGTTGTGCAGGGGGAGATTGTAAACGGAGAAATCCGTATCCCCGGCGTGAACCTGAAAATGGCTAATGCTAAGGGTAACGTCATGCTTTCAAAAGGAATCCTTGCGGCAGATGCTGTTTATTCTACAGTCGAGAATTCATCGGTCCACAACGGTATGTTCAAGCTGAACCTGAAAAAAGACCCACTGCCACTTCAGGTTGAAACCGATATTAAAGCTGACTTGGCTGACCTGCCGACAATTCTCAGACACGTTATCGATGATGAAGTCCGACATTCAGCTTGATGCCCGTTACCGGAGAATCCCATATCCGTTGACTATAACCGATGGTATCATTTCTTATGAGGGGAGCAAGGTGACCTGGGGGCAGCTCAACGGATCGCTGGGGCAGTCTTCGTTTACATCCTTTTCCGGAGACCTGGATCTTGAACAAACGAACACGCTCACGATCAGTTCCGGAACGTCCGACATGTACCTGTCGGAGATTTTGCCCTGGATGGCTTCGTTTGAATCAATGAAGGGCATCTCCGAATATTATGGCGGCGATGCAGGTATCCTTCAATTGTCGTCGATCACTTTCAATGGTCCGTTGCAGGATGTTCGTAAGTGGAAATTCAACGTTGCAGGTGAAGTTGAAAATCTGGTGATTCAGAATCTTCCCGAGCGTCCGGGGCCGTTAAAAATAGCGTCCATGCATTTTAATGCCGATCAGCAAACGCTTCGATACTCAGATGGGCAATTACGTTTGCTCGATGGTTCATGGACGGTATCCGGAGAGCACCGACAGTATTTTGAAGGCATCGATAAAGACGTCAGCATGACATTTGCCGGTCGGATGGGACCGCAAACCACCTCATGGTTCTCCCGGATTTTTCATGTTCCATCCTGGCTGAAATTTCGACCGCTAACCTTTGCTCCTTCGCAGCTTGACTATACCAATCTTGACGAGCGCAGAATATCAGCAGTGCTAGCCGTCCAGGGTGGTCCTCAACTGTCCTCAGATATCCGCTTTGGTGCCGATGATGAGGTGGTCGTCGATAAACTGACGATCCAGGATCAAGCATCCCGGGCCACGTTCAGCGGTATATATAAGGATCAACCGTTCGATTTTTCCTATGATGGAAAACTTTATGAGTCAACCCTGGATCAACTATTTCTCAAAAGGTCAGATTCCAACGGGTGGCTTGAAGGTAAGGCAAAGATACAACTCGACATGAAGCATCCTTACACTCTGGGGTTGGCTGGAGAGCTGAATGGTCAGAATCTGCATGTGCCGCTGACCGGACAGCCACACCTGACGATAAACAACCTTGTGGTAAAAGGCGATAAGCAGACAATTCGGATCGAGCCGGCGAACCTTTCATGGAACGACATGAACATCGCATTGTCAGGAGATATCCATTCGAATTCGCCGGAACCCTTATGGCTCGACTTAGATATAAAGGCAGACAGTGTCGATATTGAGCAGCTTATGGATTCCCTGGGTAGAAAAGGCGATGCTCAGGAAAATAAATCA
>CALZIH010000300.1 GCA_945787305.1 uncultured Desulfobulbaceae bacterium
AAGGGCAGCAAAGTTATGCGCCAAACTGGGTGTCGCCGGTTTGGTTTCCAATTCGGTAAAAAGGATTGGAACCGAGGAACCGTATGAGGGAAATCTTCACGTCCGGGTCTGTGGGGAGGGCGCCGGGTAACCGGTGCCTTTACCCGGAAGTCAGACGCCTAAAGCAGTGCCGGTTTTCAAAGTTTAAGTTTTGAAATATTAAATTACTGTTATCGAAATTCCTTGCCTTCCGTCCGGCGCTGCTCAAGCTTTGCGTTATACGACAACTAACTTAACGAGGAGAAGCATATGAAAATCATTATTCGCATAGCACTTTTAGCCGTTCTAATCCCGACAATGAGTTATGGAGAGGATAAACACAATCACGAAGGGAATGAAATTACTGTGGGTGTGGAAGCATTGTCACGTGATCTACGTGATTTACTTTCTCAAGAAATGCAATCATTGGAGAAAGGAATGATGTTTATCATCCCCGCATACAATTCTGGAAACTGGGGCGACATCGAAACTACCGGTGGAAAAATAAAGAATAGCTATATATTGAAACAAAACCTTACAGAAAAACAAGTTAAGGAATTGCATTCAGTATTACCACATGCGTTTATAGAAAAAGATCAGAGATTCCATTATCTATCAGGCATGCTTGAGCATGCCGCAAAAAATAAAAAGGAAGAGCTTATAAATTTCTATTTTTCTGAAATGAATGAGTCGTGTCTTGGTTGTCATTCCGTATTTGCAACTCACAGATTTCCAGCCTTATCATCAAAGGAAAAAGAGGCTGAACACTCGCACTAAAATGTATAACAAGGCGGTTGCACCTGATCGCAGGGTCCGGGCGGCGTATAAAGTTTTTGAATTCATATAAAATCTTTTTATTTCGCCAGTCTTTAGAGACCCCCTGCGCCAGGTGAACCCCAGCGTTATACTACCCTTATAATTTTCAGGTTACCGAGCAAATGAAACTGATAGATTTATAGGGATAGAGGATATATGTCCATTGAATAAGATTTTGTCAAAAATGCGGGAGCATTTGTGTACTAATTTTCAAACCCAAACCAATCCTTATTTTAGATACGGGCTTAAAATTTGGGACATAATGATACGGGCTATACTGCTATTGTTCATCACGGCAGCAGTAAATATAGTGCTTTTGTATTTTTTAAAAATATTCTGGTACACTTACATTTTAACACCCGTGGGCCAACGGTTCGTTACTACGTCTACGGGAGCATCGCAAGTTGTATTAGACATATTACGTATCGATTCTGTGAGCTTGTCCATCAAAGTCACTATAGCTGCCTTTACAAGTTGCATGCTGATCAGTGCTATCTGTCAGGTGCTCTACATTGCACGTTACTTCTATTTATCAAGAAACTTTTTCGGCAAGATAGCAATTTGGGGATTACCTTTGGCAGCAGCAGTGGCCACGCGCATACAACACATATACGGATTTGAAGACTGGAGCACAGCGTATGCTGTAGCTTTCGTACCCACGCTATGCGTATTCGGTGGCTGCTTTAAGTTTACGCGTGAACTCCTCCCAGAAATAGGTGATTTGATACGAAAGGTCTCATTAATCAGTAACCAGATAATTAAAACTTTCCAAACCAAAGAGACAAATAAAGAAGCTGATCGAAAAGATTAACGCATCGTAATTAATTTTATTACAAATGCTTAAAGAGTGGCGAAGTTCGAGCCCAATATATGAAATTCATGGAAATATCTGTGATTGATATGAGAACCTCGCATATCCAGTATAACGAATAGCTTTGAGTCAGACGCCTAAATCTGTGCAGTTTAGAAGGTACCGGATTTTTAAGATTTACCTTATTAAATCGATAATTTTAGCTTGTATTCGGCGCAGCTCAAGCTTGGCTTTCAGTTTACAAAAGCTCAACCGTGGGAGATTTTCGTTATGATTAAAGGTATATTATTTGAGTGTGACCTTTTTCCGTTTTTCATTTTTAGCCAAAATTGGATCGACTTGCACAGCTAAGTTCCAGTCAATCTTTCATATCCCCAATCTTTATTATGATAGTCATCCGGATATCCTATGGCCTCAAATTGCTTTTGATTAAGAAGATTTCTTTCTCTTATCATATGCGATTGCCAATAAGCTTCCCAATCGTTGCTTGTATATATTGATCTCAAAAGTAGAGTAGCCTCGGCACCTTCAATCGACCATCGCCGACCTGTTCCCTCCATACGATTCTTTACGGTATGTCCGCATGATGACTCTACAACCCCGGTTCCAATTGGATAACCTAAACACAAGTATTCATCATATTTCATCCACTCACGGTGATTTTCAAAATAGCGGATCACATCGTTTAGTGAATCAATCTTTCTTTTGGTTAATTTGCGTTTGGCAATGCTCTGTTTTAGTCCACCGATCACAGTGCCTACGCGACCCTGCAAGATCGCCAATAGACGTTCATAAACCCATTTTGTCGTCTTCGCATTATTTTCACCATATAATGTGTTTCCTGCCAACCAAAGGTATTCGATAACATGAATGATATCCAAAATCCCTACATACTCTATTGCGCCTAGCGCCTTTGAAACTAACGCCCACAGACTTAACGCACCGTCCATCAAAACCACCCAGGGTCGTTTGTGCTCAGAATCTCTAACACAGGCATCTCGTAGAATTTCAGCCACCACCTCTTGCTTGCTGCGCTTTAAGCTGGCCAAACGACGCACGTTTTGAGCTTTCACTTTGACCGATTCAGCCTTATTTTGCTTTTGTTCAGATTCTTTCGGATAGATCAAATTGCGGGCAACCTCTTCAGCCGTACGTACTTTGCTGTCAACGCTGTAACTAACGCCCACCAACGCTTCTTTCTTTTTTTGGCGCTTTTCGCCTTTGCCCAAACGCGCTTTGAGCTTCGCGGCTTCACGTTTTATGATCGGAACTCCCTTACCATCAAAACTTAGCACCTGAATCTGACCTTCGCTTTCTGCAGCCGGCACCGGTTTGATTTCATAAAATTCATCATAACTTGTATGTGTGTCTTGACTAATCACTTCAAATCGACTCGAACTGATATCTAAACCAAAAAACTTTTTTAAGCTTAAAGCGGCTTCATCAAAAGAGTCGCGGATGCTTATAAAATCCATCAGCTCCTGTAAAAAATATGAATAGCATCTTTGCGGTAGGTCTGCCTGTGCATCCAACGGCATAACTGCCCAATAGCCTTCTAATCGATAACTGCTACGAGGCACTTTCAATTTGCCAAATATTGAAAAATAATCCCTTGGTCTTAACCCACTGTCTTTTTTTAATATTTTATCACTATCCAATTTAATCTCTGGCCCCACATCACCGGTGCCTTTTTCTGAAAAATAATATTGTATCGCTATCAAACCAATTTTTAATATCTTCTTAAAAATGCCTTTCTCCATCTCATAGGCTTTAAATTCGGTAGCATTGTTTTCCACAAATTCAAAAAGTCTTTGCAATTCCAGCTTGCCTTCTGTTATACACTTTTCTGCAGATATGGCCCTCATTTTTCACCCCCGTATGGCAAAGATTAATCTTATCCAGTTTAATTTTGCCATACGGGAGGGCCAAAGTCCAGAACTTTCTGATATTATAACGAAATTCCCATATCACTCCATATACGTAAAAAGGTTACACTCATATAGAATCTTTCATCGATTTTTGGAATGCGCCTTAGCACAATGGCCTTAATGTCTTTAATAAAATCATTTGGTAATTCATTTAGCGCAGAACGAATATGATTGGCGGAGCATGGATGAAATTAATTTTTCGAAGGATTTTCACGAATTATTTTCAATTCATTAGGCTC
>CALZIH010000301.1 GCA_945787305.1 uncultured Desulfobulbaceae bacterium
AATTGAGATCAAATTTTCGGGAAATTGATGCGAATAGCAGCGCTATTTAAAGAAAATTCACGGAAATTTGAACCGATTCTCTCGCTTTTGCAGTAGATTGGGAATTCTCCGACAGGCTCCTAGGCGTTTATAAAAAGCATAAATATGTTTAGCGGCAGCCGGCAAAATTAAAATATTGCTTCAGGGGCACGTGTCCGGGTAGAATTTTTTACGATACTGACAATGCGGGAAAGACAGGCCCTATCCCGATGAGCTTAGGCTCATCGGAAACAATTGGTATACCCGCTGTCCCAACCTGCGGCGTAGCCACTATCTGCGGAGTAACGAATCATGTCTTGAAAGTACATGCGGTCAGCGGTATCTGTTCCGGTCGACAAGCCACTGTCGCATCCATCAATGTATCCGGCGGCATAGCTGTTGTCCGATACTGTAACTTTTTTCATCAGGCTCTGAAAGTCCTTTGGGGTGGCGCATGCGGTCAACAAGACAAAGAGAAAACAGAGACAGAAATAGAATACGACCTTGAGAATGCTTTGAGTCGGAGTGCGTGATCGCATCAGGGTTTACCTCCGGATCGATAAAGCGTCTCCTGTTCAGAAGGATCAGGAATCCTGAACACTGTTATATCCGCATCGTTAATGGTCTGGCCCTTTTCGCCATGCAGGGCAATATCCTGTTCTTTTTTGATGGGGAACCAGCCAAACTCACCAGCAGGACTATTTACGCCCCAGATACCGAAATATTCACCGGTCACCGGGCGGCCAAATTTTTTCAGGCGGTGTCTTGCAAAAAGGTAGTAGCTGCCGGGTGGCAGGGTGATCGTATACTGGCCTGATGAGTCAGTCTGCCTGCTGATGTATTGTGGACGAAAGGTATTGAGATCTGTTTTGGCGATGATGGAAACTCCAGCAACCGGTTTGCCGGTCTTGGTTCTGACAGTACCCTGTATAGTGAAAAAAGAAGTGGTTGTTGTGTCCCTCAGCGGATAGAACGCGATGTCTCCGGCATCCATAACCGGAGTTGCCACCTGTAAGATGTAACGCTCTGATTTACTTATTCCGGCAAGAGAGGGCTCGAAGTTCTTATCCGGCAATCCTGGATGGGTTTTTTGTTTGCCAGGGAAAAAGCCCAGCAGGTAACGGCCATATTGTATGGTAACGGCAAAACGACCCTGTTCATCAACCCATGCTGTTCGTTCAGGGATACGGGGGATGCTGCGATCCGCTGGGTCGCTTCCCTGGTCGGCTGAAAAAAAAGCAATGGTTCCTGTTGTGAACAGACCGGAAGCGGCTTGGATTCTTCCGGAAACCTGGCCATGGTTCAGGCCCCAGGATGGATGACGACTTCCATCTGTCCCGATAAGCAACAACGCCGTAAAAATAAACAGGGTAAAATGTTGGATAACGCTTCTTATCCGCATGATAAAACCAAGCTGGTTGATGTAAGTCAATGATTTGTGCGTTGCCAGACTTTTAGAATCGAAAGTACTATCAATCATCAAACTCAGACGAAATAGAACAGTGTCGGCTGCGTCTGTAGAGATCGGTTACAACGGTTTCAGGGAAAATTGATCCGCAGAGAAGAGACCATTAGGATCAAGCATCCCCTTGATTCTTCTCAATCGTTCGTATTTTTCCTTGCTGTCATAGTAGCAGGGCCACACGTCCTCCAGTACCCGATTACCAAAGGTGTACGCAAACATCCGCATATCTGCGTCAGCAAACCCGTCCTGCTCAATAAATGCCTCGTCGTTCTTGCTTTGCCATTGCTCCGCCTTCTTCTGGGTGTGAGTGTGAAGCAAGCCCTCCGAATAAAACGAGTCGTGGCTCATCGCCAGAGCTTGTTCGCGCCACGAGTAGGACGTGATTCCTGCTTTGCCGTTCTCCGTTACGGCACCACCGGCATAGATCTGCTGTTGCGAGACCAGGTGCTGCCCGTGAAGAGTGCCGAAAGGGCCCAAGATCTCGTACATGCGCTCCGTGTATGTCTCGGGAAACACCTCCGGTACATCCATCGTGACGCGGGAGCGCTTTACGAAGGGATATTCCATCTCACGGTCCTGCCTCATGATGAAATGTCGTGCAAGCCCTTGCGAGACCGGCGTGGTTTTCAGTCGGATGGGCAGAAGCGGCTTCCCACAGACATCTTCTTCTGTGAAAGATTCGAACCATTGGTCATCAAACTTCTCGTCTTCACCACCCTTGTTTGTAAAACACATCCACATCTGGATCAGAGGTGGAACCAGAATTCCGTCGACGATGATTCCCAGCTCTCTCAACTCGTCTTTCATTTGGTCGGACAGTAAATCCAATTTGTCGGCACCCGACATTTCCAACTTTTTCAAGCCCTTTTTCACTGGGGCGGACAACATATCCATCTTGCCAGTACCTAGTATTCCCAACTCTTTTAACTCATCTTTCACTGAGTCGGACAACATATCCAGCTTGCCGGTGCCTAGTATCCCCAGCTCTTTCAACCCTTCTTTCAACGGTTCGGACAGTAAATCCATCTTACCGGTACCCGTAATCGTCAGCATGAACTCATAGTCAGATGGGATCTCCCCATTTGCGCAGAGTTTTGACAGTTGTGCCATTTTGCGCACCGCTCCTTCCATCCTCTTTTTCGACCACAACCACGCAAACGTATAGCAGGCTGAGTTAGGAAAATCCTTGTCCCGTAGAGGACGGAATTCCCAATGCGTCACGATCCCGAAATCGCCCCCTTTTCCTCCCCCCAATACAGCGAAATACACGTCGTCGTTGTGTTGCGTTGTCTTCCCCTCTTCGGGGCGTACGATTCGCTCCTTCTCACCGCTGGCGAGTATAATGTCGAACCCCAGCACGTGATCGGCCAGGATCCCATGGCTTCGAGCTACCATCCCCCACCCCCCGGTGTGTACATGACCCCCCAAGTGCACAAACGCGCACACTCCCATTGGTAGATAGATCCCGTTATTGTGGTTCAGTTTGGCCCACGAGCCCAGGGAGTGGCTGACCCCGCATCGCAGCACGTTAGTCTCCGTGTCATAATCGTAGAGAGGAAAAGTCTTGCTCAGGTCTATTTGCATGTTTATCGGTAAAGTGGACGAATATCCACAGTATTGATGCCCGCCGGTGCGAACAGCTATCGCCATCCCAAGTTCGGTACACAAGGCAATGGCCTTCTGGATGTCTTCCTCCCCAGCCGGATACAAAATAATGCGAGGAGAAACTTCTTCTTCTACAAATGACGTTGTCGCGTACTGTAACCTCTTCTGCGTGTATTCATCATCGCCTATGATGATCCACTGCCCTTCGAACACCAACGAGTTTGCCTTTGCTCTTAGTTCTTCCAATTCCTTCTTATGCTCAGCAACGTATGTATCAATAAACCTTGAACGCTCTATCTGCCATGCTGTCAATTTTTCCAGGTCCATCTGATCTCTCCTTTTACGTGTCTTTGCTTTTGTCAACGTTCGGTTATCGTAAACAGGTGACCCGAAATCGAAGGAATCTGTTGGGGGTCAATGTTCAACGCTGAAAAGCGGGTGGAAATCAAAGCTGATCAATAAAAAAATCCTTACCTTGGATCAAACATCATTAGGTCCTTATCTTATCAGGATAATGCCACTAGGATGTACGGTCAATGGGTATGGTTACCCATTATCTGCTAAGTATATTTACCTAGTTGAAGGAATCCGGGGATTTTTTGTGGAACAGGGAGCAAGGATCCATCAGCTACGAGAGAAAAACCAAGTCTTGCCGATGTTAATCATTTCACTAAGTCGAAGGGGTAAGAAAGCAAAAAAAATTTAAGTTTTTCTTCATTAGTCC
>CALZIH010000302.1 GCA_945787305.1 uncultured Desulfobulbaceae bacterium
GCAATCAACCGAGGATATTTACCAAGGCCCGGGAACGGCTTGGCGATCATATCCTCCACTTTGGTTATGTCGAGAGTCGAGGAGAGTATGCCGCATTGCTTCGGCAGGGTGATGTAGTGGTTTCAACGGCAAGGCACGAGTTTTTCGGTATTGCTGTTCTTGAGGCGGTTCGAGCAGGGTGCCGACCTTTGGTGCCAAATCGTCTTTCCTATCGTGAACTCTATCCCGATATGTATCGTTACGAGCAGGACGCCTTTATTGAAACCTTTACAGGCGCTCTTGAAAAACAGAGCCATGCGCACCGTAAAGAAAATACACAGCTGGCAAGAGGATATTCCTGGCCGGAGGTTGCACACCTCTACGAACAGCAATTGACGGGTTTCATTTAATGTCGAGAACGTTTTTGCAGACCAGCAAAAGATAGAGGGCAACGGTTATTGCGTCAATCAATACCTGCCATTGGTTGCTTTGAGGTACAGCGGATATACCATCAATTGCATCTGTGAATCCGGATTTTTTGCCTTATCTCTTTATCAGGGTGCTGCTCTGGACAAAAAGCAAGAAATTCGATAGGATAAAGTAACTTATTTGTAACGTATGACACACAAGGAAACATACACAATGTCTAAGAACATCATTTTGATCGGGTTTATGGGGGTGGGCAAAGGGCGAACCGCTCGTAGCTTGGCAGCGAAAACCGGTAGGTACACAGTTGATACAGATGACCTGATCGAAACAAAAGTAAAGATGAAAATCCGTGATATTTTTGCCGAGCATGGAGAATCATATTTTCGTCAACTTGAACAGGAAACTGCTGATTGGCTGCAGAAAAATGTCCGGCAGACTATCGTTTCCACGGGCGGAGGTTTTTTTCAGGTACGAAATATACGGAAACTTGGCAGGGTGGTGTACTTGCATTCAAGTGTAGATGGGATTTTTGAAGCCGTCATGCAACATCCTAAGGCGAAAAAGAAAATCAAAAAACGTCCACTGCTGCAGGATCTTGAAAAGGCCAAAGCTCTGTTTGTCCACCGTTTACCTCTGTACCGCAAGGTAGCTGATGTTGAAATCTCCGTTGAGGGACGGGAGATTGATGAGGTGGTGGCTGAGCTTATGGGGTCGCTGAAAAAGAAATAGGGTAACATGCTATGGAGCAAGGGAAACTGTACGAACATGGAAAAGATCCGGATCGAGATGCCTGGCTGACAAACTTTTTCACGGAAAATCACCTCGCGCATGAGGCGTTTCCTGAAATGGTCTCCTCTCCGGAACAGTTGAATTTTATAGTACATATGGAGGGAGAACCGTTTTATTACCCCTGTTCCGATGAATTGTTTGAAGCGATCATAGATAAACGGGCCGACAGTCTTCTTATTTCCTCCTATATGGGAATATGGAGTCGTTTGGAACGGCTGGTCAAAGAGGTTGTTGAGGATCCGTTCAAGCAGCAATACCTGCTCAGTCTTCTTTCCATTAAATTTCAACATGAGTCTTCCTCCAAAGTACAGCTGCCGGGGCGACTGGAGAAAAGGCTGCTTGGTATCTTTACAACCATCAGTGAAATCAGCCGTCCTCTTGCTGTTGAGAAGGAGAGGGAAAACAGGCGGGTTGCCAATTTTTTAGAAAGCAATACCTTTCAGGAGGTATTTAACTCACTTGGCGGGTTGGATCTTCAAGACCATGCCTCCCTTGAAGACCTTGATCTGCATCTCCACTTGTTACGCTTACGCCGCATGCTGATGCTCTCCTCAATGCGTGGACTGTGGGAGCAGGATAGCGTGCCTGATCGTGACGAGTTGGAAGCAGTGATGTCGCAGCCCATTGAATCAGAAGGTTGGCGATGGCTCTGCTCCTGGCTCAAAAGTGTGCTGTCGGGAGAGCGAAGACCCTATGTCCTGTGGATCGCCGGTCGAAGCGGTGAAATCGTTCTTGATCTGTTTATCATCCGCTTACTGGTTAAGATGGATATAAAGGTCATTCTTGCTGTCAAGCAGGGGTTCTTCTTTCACAGGATTTCCTATATTGACCTGCTTGAAGATCCAGTCTTGGAAATTCTGCTTGAAGATGCCGCCTTTATTGCCGACCCGAAGATCTCCAAAAACAAGCTCCTCAGTCACCTGGCCAGCGATAAGCGATTGTTGGTTATTTCCGACGGCACTCAGGAGCATTTCAACCCACTGCTCACTTCCGTGACCTTTTCCAGGGCATTTAAAGAGGTCGACCTGGTTATCAGTCGCTGTCCCGGTAGTCGTGAGTGTATTGAAAACCATTTTCAGTTTACCAGGGATCTTGTCTCTATAATCAGTCATGGAGAAGGTAAGATTGACATCCTTCGCAAACCCCACCACCCAAGCGCCATCCGTTTTTCCGAAGCCTCGTTGCGGCGAAAAGCAGAAGAACTCGTCCAGGACATTCGTAACCAAAAGGATCAGGGTAAAGCATGCATGTTTTATTCTGCCATCGTCGGCTCCATTCCCGGTCAGTTGGAAATGGCCAAGAAAATACTTAATGTTTTTGTTGAGTATCTTCGTTCAACTTTGCACAATGTGGTCATTATTAACCCTGGCGAGCATTTTGAGGAAGGCATGGATGCAGATGATATCATGTATATGTGGGAGATTTTTCAGCGTTCCGGTGTCATAGATATCTGGCGATTTCAAACCGTTGACGATATAGAAAAATCATTTTCGCTCATGGGGGAGAAGGTTCCCCCGGATTGGACCGGTAAAGACGCAACCTACTCCACCGGCTGCACCAAAGAGATGGAAATCGCCATGGCCATACAAAAGGACTATCCTGAAATGCAGCTTATAGGGCCTTCCTGGGAGAAATTTCTCCGCCGCAAGGAATATGGCGTTGGTAAACTCTATGATCGTACTCTAGCCGGTGACGGGTAGCAAAGTATTGTTGTGAGGGAACCAAAGAAATCATTCCTGAATATTTTTTGCTGTTCAAACGGTACGTCTAGCACGTATACTTACGCTTGTTGACAGGTGCAAGGCAGCGGCGGGGTTAATAAAGAGTTTTTGACTTTGAAACCCCAAGAATTTGCATCAATGACGAGTACCTATGTTGCTTACTCGCAAAACAGTGATAACGGCTTGATACCCAGGAGTTATGCTTTTGATCAAGACGTACCCACAAGCGATTTTTTTCTCCTGTCCATGCTCTTCGTGCTCCAGTTGTCTATTTGTTGTGCCGCTGCAGAGTTATGTGATTGGTATCATTTTCAACCCTGATGTTACTGTGAAAGGATTGACCCCAACTGTTTTTCGTCTTTGCTTAACTTTTGTCGGTGTCGCAAAAAGCCTCGCCACCGACGGCGGACAGGGCATAACCTGTTGATTTTCCATCCTATGCAACAAGCGTATGTGACTTTTTACGATTCCATCAACTTTTCAGAAAACATATCCGGAGATGGTTTGAAGTGAAGTTCAGGTTTGCCGATCTTTCTATTCGTTGGAAATTGACCATCAGCCTGTTAGCAATGGCATTGTTGTTGATACTCATTTCCAGTACAGCATTTTTTGTTCGTGACGTGCAGGAAACCCGTAAACACGTTGAGCGTTCCTTAACTGCACTGGGAAAAATGCTTATGCCTGAGAGCCTGAGAGCCCTTGAACTTGGTGATCACCTGGCTGCCGATGAAAACCTTGCCAACCTGAAAGCAATCCCATCCATTGTAACTGCCCGAATTTATACCCGTGAAGGTGCTCTTTTTGCGGCATACCCTGTAAACGTTAAGGACACTGCTTTGCTGACGAAACTTTGTTCGAAAAACGAATACGAGCA
>CALZIH010000303.1 GCA_945787305.1 uncultured Desulfobulbaceae bacterium
AAAAAACCGAAGATTTTTCAATATTCTTTCCAGTTGAGCATCAGGCAGAAGGAGGGGGTCGCCACCAGATACAAGTACCTCTCTGATGGAAGGTGTTTTCTGCAGATATTCTAGACCTGCCTGGATAGTTTTTTCATTTATCACCATCTCCTGTTTGCCCACTTTCCTTTTGCGGGTACAGAACCGGCAATACATTGCGCATTCACTGCAAACCAGAAAGAGTGCCCGGTCCGGATATTTGTGGACCAGGTTGGGCACAGGACTTAAATTCTCTTCATCCAGGGGGTCAACCATGCCATCCTGATCGTGTAACTCCAGCAGGTCGGGAACCGCCTGCTTATATAACGGGGAACCGTATTCCTTTATTAAATTCAGGTAATAGGGGTTTATGCGCAGGGGGTACTTTGCGGCAACCTGTTGTATCTCACGGGTATTACCATCCAGGGCAGCGGTTAATTCCCGGGGCGAGGAAATGCTGTTTTTAAGTATTTTTTGCCAGCTTGTCATTGCCTGTGTTGATGCAGAGTGCTACAAGAATAGGGTAAACGAGTTCCTGATTGGAGAACTCTTCCTTCAACCTGAATCCGTGAGCGTTCGGCAGTAGTTCAGATGCGCGAAAGAAACCATACGATTATCCTGTAGTGATATCGTATGGTTGATGACAGATAGCGCAGACTTCGATGCAGATGGGCTGCTGCCGGACGCCCCAGAGGGCGAACAGGTGAAATCTTCAGTTAAATATGGCTTGACAATCAGCATATAATATCAGCTACATAAAAGTAAAAATAGTCATTTTTCGTCACGGATTCAGGTTCAATATGTCCCAATTTAAATAAGGGAGTATACGAAATGCCAGAAAATTCCGCCATGTTCAAATATGATGAGTATGGAAATACCAGGGAAATTTATGTCTACGATTCCGGTTCCGGTATCCACTCCAATGCCTTTATCAATAAAGGGACGGCGTTTACCTTTGAAGAACGACGACAGTTGGGCCTTATTTCCACACTGCCCCCTGCCAGCAGGTCGCTGGAGCACCAGGTGGAAAACAGCCGCTACAAGGTTGAAAACAAGGAAAACGATATTGAGCGATTTATCTACATTCGCTCCCTGTTTGATCGAAATGTAACCCTTGCCCACGCCTTGATCCGCAGCGATATTGCCCGTTATATGTCGATAATTTATACGCCGACAGTCGGTCTGGCCTGCCAGCATTATTCCTCCATGTTTCGCAGCGCCAATGGGCTCCATTTTTATCCTGGCAATATCGAGTATGCCGAAGATGTGCTGCGCCGTTTCCAGCAGCGGGATATCCGGGTCGCTGTAGTTACTGACAATCAGGGCATCCTGTGGATCGGCGACCAGGGCGCGGGCGGGATTGCCATCTGTGTCGGCAAGTTGATGCTCTATACCCAAGGTGCTGGTATTGCGCCCTGGCATTGCCTGCCCATATCGCTCGATGTCGGCACCAACAACAAGGAGTTGCTCGCTGATGATGAATACCTAGGCTGGCGGCACCCTCGTATCACCGGTGATGAGTATATCAATTTTGTCCAGCGTTTTGCCCGGGCCTTCCGCAACGTCTTCCCCAATGCCCTCTGTCAATGGGAGGATTTTTCCAAACAGAATGCCTTTGCAATCCGCGATGCCTATCTCCACGACCTGATATCCTTTAATGATGACATTCAGGGCACCGGCGCTGTGGCCCTTGCCGGCATCCTGGCCGCCATGCGAGTAAAGAAGGAATCGCTCAATGATCAGGTTTTCCTCATCCACGGTGCCGGAGCAGGCGGGGTCGGGATTGCCGAACAGGTCCAGACTGCGCTTTGCGAACAGGGCCTGAGCGAGGAACAGGCCCGGGACAGGATCTTTGCCCTGGATTCCAGGGGGCTGATTACCACTGATCGGGATTTGGATCCGTATAAAGTGAAGTTCGCCAAGGATGCTGCCTCACTGGAGTGGGTTAAGGAAGATGGGGAATTGCGACTTGAAAATGTTGTGAGTAAAGCAAAGGTGACGGTAATGATCGGAACCTCAGGACAACCCGGATGCTTTGACCATGGAATAGTTGATTCCGTCATGCAAAATACCAACATGCCGGTTATCATGCCGCTGTCCAACCCGACGGACTATTCCGAGGCCATACCGGCTGATCTCTACCGGTGGACGGGTGGCCGCGTCCTGGTTGCAACCGGTTCACCTTTTCCTGATGTTTTACTTAACGGAAAATCGTACCGCGTTGGTCAGGCAAACAATGTTTTTATTTTTCCAGGAGTAGGGCTTGGCGTGCTGGCTTCTGGCGCGCGACAGGTGCGGCCTGAGTTTTTTACGGCCGCCGCCGCTGCCGTTGCCGATTTTGTCAGTAAGGAGGAGCTGAGTCACGGGGCATTATTGCCGCCGGTAACATCCCTTGCCGAAGTCAGTCTCAAGGTTGCCCAGGCCGTGGGCGAATCGGCCATCAAGCTTGGGGTCAGCCGGAATTGCGCGTTCTCCTCTTTCCAACATCAAAACGACCCGGCGCGTCTGCGGGAGCTTATCCGTAAAATGTTCTGGATTCCAGAATATCCGCCTCTGGTGCCAATGTAAAGCCTCGATAGTGGCTGGATGGGCATGGCCTGTCCAGCCGTACCCTAACTATCTTTTGGCACCCTAATCACCATAACCGGAATCGCGGCTCGCCTGAGGACACGGCGAACCGTGTTGCCGATCATGGCGTCTTCAAAGGTCGAATGGCCATGGCTACCCATGACAATGAGGTCATAGCCACCGTCACCTGCGAACTTGATTATTTTTTCAACCGGATGGCCAAGCTCCACCGCAACGGTATAGCTGATATAGGCCTCTTTTGGCCCCGCCTCCTGGATCTCTTCGCAGAAATCGCCGACACATTTTTTAATGTACGCATCGTCGCGCTTGCGTCCAAGCAGGGTTTCCCTGGCCTCTTGCAGACTCTGCTTTTTCAGTTGTTCCCATAACTCCTCGGGCATGTAGCCAATCAGCCGTTTGTCCATCTCCGATTCAGCAGGTACAACATGCATGACTGTGAGGTCAGCCTGGTATTGCTTTGCCATGCTGGCCGCATAGGCAAAGGCATGACGACCGCTTTCTGAAAGATCGGTGGTGTAGAGGATTTTTTGTATGTTGATTTTAGGAACGTCCATAATCTTATATCCGTTGGGTGAGTGACGAAGACCTTAAGGTTGTCTTTAGTCGGTCGCCGGCTTGACGGGATAATTCCCCCGAAGTTTATGGTACCAGATACCGCTTAACAGCCAGGAATATCCATAGGTGGCTATGATGATCAGGACAAATGCCTTGACGATGTCCATGGACGAGCCGTCCAGGGAAAAGGCCGGTACATAGCCGAACAGGAAGGGGCCAAGGTAAAGAAACTTCGCAAACTTAAAGGCGGTAAAGGCGGTTTTCCACATATTGGCCTTGGCAATGGTTGCACCGGCAAAAGCGGCAATGCACACCGGCGGCGTAATGTTGGAATCCTGGGAGAGCCAGTAGACGATCATGTGGGCGGCAATCGGGTTAACCCCGAGATGGGTCAACGCAGGGACCGCAACCACGGCAGTGATCAGGTAGGCGGCGGTAACCGGTACCCCCATGCCGAGAACCAGAGAGGCCAGGGCAATCAGGAGGATGGTCAGCCAGAGTTTCCCATCGGCCAGTTCAATGACGATATCGGCAAAGGTGAGCACCAGACCACTGAAGGTGAGCACACCGATGATAATACCGAAAACGCCGACCGTGGCGCCGATTTTCAGACTACTTTCC
>CALZIH010000304.1 GCA_945787305.1 uncultured Desulfobulbaceae bacterium
GAAATGAATACCGCACTCAGCGGAAATAATTCAAGGCACCCTCAAATTTAAACGCTTGCATTAGAGTTTGCTTTGGTCCGTTGCGCAATTTGCAGTGAAAAGACCTACCTTTCGTTAAATTTTTTCTATAACAGGAGAGAAGAATGGCTGAAACATCCGCCCAACAGTCAAAACGGAAAAAATTGGGCATGGTGCTGTTGTCCAATATGTTGAAGCGCTTTATCAAAAAGGGAACCCTGCGGGTGATCGAGTCCGATGGCGTATTAACCGAGTTCATAGGAACTGCAGAACCCATCGCGACGATATGTTTACACGAACCGGACCTTCCGTTAAAAATGTTTCGGAACCCCGAGTTGCATACCGGTGAAGCCTACATGAACGGAACCCTTACCTTTCAAGGCTGCACGTTGAAGGATTTTCTGGATCTGTTTTCCATAAATCGCGGCTCAATGGCCTCGTATCCAATGCAAAAGATCCTGCGTCGGCTATCCCGTGCGGTGCGCTCTGTGCAACAGCATAATCCCATTGGCAAAGCCCGGAAAAACGTTGCCCATCATTATGATTTGTCGGCGGAGATGTACAGCCTGTTTCTGGACAAGGATATGCAATATTCCTGTGCCTATTTTGAAAACGGCAATGAATCGTTGGAGGAGGCCCAGGAAAAGAAAAAACGCCACATTGCCGCCAAGCTTAAACTGCAAGATGGACAACGCATTCTTGATATCGGCTGCGGGTGGGGCGGTATGGCCTTGTATTTGGCACAGCGTGCCAACATCCATGTCCTTGGGGTGACACTTTCTGAGGAGCAGCATCGTATTGCTGTCCAGCGGGCAAAGGACGCCGGTCTATCTGACCGGGTACGGTTTGAGTTGCTTGACTATCGCAAGGTCAACGAGCGTTTTGACCGCATAGTTTCCGTTGGCATGTTTGAACACGTCGGGGTAGCGCGATACGACGAGTTTTTTGGCAGAGTCTTTGAGCTGTTACAGCATGATGGTTTTGCCCTGTTGCATTCTATCGGCCATATGAGTCCACCTTCGGTGGCGAGTCCCTGGTTGCGTAAATATATATTTCCCGGCGCATACTCCCCAGCCCTGTCAGAGACCTTAGCTGCTACTGAGCGCCAGCATCTCTGGGTAAGTGATGTTGAGGTATTACGTGTTCACTATGCTGATACATTGGTCGAATGGAACAAACGCTTTCAGAAAAATAGAGAACGCATAGCCGAAATATATGATGAACGTTTTTGCCGCATGTGGGAGTTTTATCTGCTCAGTGCAGAAACCATGTTTCGCACAGGTGCTCAGATGGTGTTTCAAATGCAGCTCTCGCGTATTAGGGAAGCAACCGGCTTAACCCGCGATTATATGTTTGAAACAGAAGAACTGTATCGGCAACAGGATGCAGAGAAAAATGGGGAACAGGGATGAGCTCGGCAGTCGTACCACATCTGTATTCAGGCCGAGGTACGTGTCAAAGCGCATCTCGAACAAGGAAGCGCAGACTTCAAAGAGAGACGGTCAGCTGAATGCTTTAAAATTTAAACCATTTCTTCTTTTTACCTGGGCTGTACATGCACACCTTATTGCGACCATTTGCTTTAGCCTGGTACAGCGCTTCGTCGGCGAGGCCGATAAATTCGTTTTTCTTGAAGTCGCGACCTGAAGGACGGGCGCTGGCCACCCCTATGCTGACGGTCACTTTATAGACGGATTCACCGTCATCAAAAGAAAAGTTTTCCACTTCCAGTCGTAATTTCTCTGCTACTTTCTCAGCATCTGCCGGTTCGGTTTCCGGCAGAACAAAGACAAATTCTTCGCCACCATAACGGGCGATAAGGTCGTATTCACGGATCTGTTCTTTGCAGACCCTGCAAAATTCTTTGAGAATAAAGTCTCCGGTCTGGTGGCCATAGGTATCGTTGAATTTTTTAAAATAGTCAATGTCGGCCAGCATGATGGAGATGGTCCGTTCATTGCGGATGGAACGGTTTATTTCCTGGTCAAGAAAGTTCTGAAAAAATCGATGATTGTTGATTTCCGTCAGGCCATCGATATTGGCCAGGTTTTCCAAAAGATTGTTTTTGAACTCAAGCTCCTTGGTCAGTTTTTCCAGCTCGACCTTGGAGCGAATCAACTCTCTGTTCATCTCCTCGTAGGACATGTTGAGCAGGCTGAGCTTGAGGTTGGCCTCTTGTAAAATTTCCTCAACCGATTTGGTCGGCTGCATCTTGAGACCAAAATATTGTGCGGTTTGGTCGACTAAGCTATTTATCTCTTTGAGAATCTTGTTGATGGCAAGAACCTTGAGGCCAAGCCTTTTTTTTGCCTCATTTCTAAACTGTTTGTGATACTCTTCCGGTGTGTCCGAGTAGAGAATACGGACAAGGATTCCAGCCAGGTAAACAGCATTTATGCTTTGCCTTGTCTGGTTGTCACCATCGGTATACCCATCGGGTTGATGATGATACCTGATCGGCTGCAGCAGAGATTGCGGGAACCCCCAATGGCTGGCAACAGCAAAACCGATGGAACAGTGATCGTCTCCGAGGATTTCTTTTTCGATTTCCTCCTCAGTTTGCTCATGGTCTTTAGCCTGGCGGACAAGGACTTGATCATAGAGATCCGGCAATGTCGAGGCGAAAATAAGCTGGCCGATATTCTGCAACAGGGCGGAAATGAAAACTTCTTCCGTATCGGCTCCAGGGACCTGGTCGAGAATCAGTTTCGCGGCAACGGCACCGGCAAGTGCCTGCTCCCAGAACTGATTAAAATCAAAAGAGGTTTTCGTCTGCTTTTTACCTTTCATGGAGAGAAAGGAAAACGAGAGGACAAGACTGCGGACCGCATTGGTCCCGAGAATGGACACCGCCTGGTTGATCGAGCTTATCTGCTGGGGAAAAGAATAGAAGGCGGAATTTGACACTTTAAGGATCTTTGCCGACAGGGCCATGTCCTTGCCGACCAAATTGGCAATATCGGTAAGGGTTGTATCTTCCTGGCCGGTCAGCATGACCAGCTTTGAGGCAACAATGGGTAGCGTGGGGAGGTTTTCTGATTGAAGAACGGCCAGGAGGACTTCTTCTTGGGTCATGGTCATGAGGTTCTCTGTTTCCTTTATAGTAGAGAGAATATCTGAAGGGTGATGTAGAATTATACAGCATTCGTTTATCTTACTTCAAGAACGGTTTTTCTCCTGTAGTAACTTTTTAATGCCAGTGTCGTGGCGGCACTAATTACTTACAGCTGAATAGCGTTGGGATAACTACATGGAACCCCCATATAAGTATCGAATTCCAGGGTGTTGCCAAGGTGATGTATATAATCGGGCGTCAGCGGAATCTTGCCGCCACCGCCAGGGGCGTCCAGGGCAAAAGTGGGCACCGCCATGCCGGAAACGTGACCGATCAGTTGCCGCATGATGTCAAGGCCGGTTTCAATCGGGGTGCGAAAATGGCTTGTTCCCCTGGTCAGGTCCGCCTGAGAAAGATAATATGGCTTAACCCGAATGGCGAGGAGGTTGCGCATCAATGTTCGTATGACTGCAATGTCATCGTTTACCCCTTTCAATAAAACCGTCTGACATCCCATGGGAACACCGGCATCGGCAAGCCTGGTGCAGGCTTTGGTCGCCTCGGGGGTGATTTCCGCCGGATGGTTGAAATGGGTGTTGATATACAGCGGGTGATGTTTTTTGAGAAGGGAGGCGAGCTGTTTGGTAATGCGCATGGGCAGTGTACAGGG
>CALZIH010000305.1:0-1939 GCA_945787305.1 uncultured Desulfobulbaceae bacterium
ATAGCCGAGCCGCCTTGAAAAGGTAGCTCGGCTTTTGTTTTTTGGATGAGTATTATTTTATTAAGGAGAAATAATATGCATTTGGTAACAATCAAAATCATGTCGGTTGTGGTTAGCCTGTGGGCCGGCCTTTTTATGGCTGTTACCGCCCAGGCGACTTTTCAGGTCGTAGAGGACTTCGAAAACCTGGCACTGGGAAATATCAATGGACAAAACGGTTGGCTTGCGACACCAGGGAGCGGCTTCGTCGTTCTTGATCCTTCAGATGGCAACAACCAGGTTATGAAAGTGATTACCGAATCAGGCAATCTTCGTAAGGGGATAAGTATAAAGCAGGGCACAAAACGTATGCTATTTTTGCGTTTTCGCTTTGAAGAACATTGTGAATTCTCCTTTGGTCTTTCACCCGTGGTATCCCCTTACAGACACATTCATTTTGGTCCGGAACTGGGCATGGCATCTGCCACTGCCGCTGACCCTAACAATGAATTTCGCGTGGCGAACGGTTTCCTGCCGCATGGGATATATGATGAACTGAAGACGATCGCACCGGGTACCTGGTACAACATCTGGATTTTGGTCAACAACGCCTTAAGCACTTACCAGGTATGGATGAACTCGGTTTGCGGCGGTAAAGCGCAAGCAACGGATCTGCTGGTAAATAGTGACGGGGAAAGTCTTTTCAGATTTCGCACTTCTACCAACAACGACCTGATCAATTTCTTCATCAAAACTGCGTGCGGTGCTAGTCCAATCGATGGTCATTTCTATCTCGACGATATTTTCCTGGAAGATACCGGTGACATTAACCTAAACAACCCTCTCCCTCCTAGGGTTGTGCCACCATTGCTTATGCTTTTGCTTCTCAATGAATACTCTACAAATAGATAAGGTAAATGATGCAACCAACCAACTTGACATTACCAAATCTAACCTCAAACATACGAGGGACACCATGATGAAATGAACGGTCGTGAAAGTCGTGCTAGTGACTATCCGTGTTTTTCTCTAACCTAGACCAAGGAGGACCAAATGAAAAAGCTCATGATGTTTCTTGTTGTAATAACAATGGTCGTTCTCTTTTCTGGTAACGAGTTATTAGCTGAGAAAGGGGTCATGTGGAAAGGCGGGGGTGGCTGGGGACCAGGAACATCCTACGGCAGGATATACAACCCTCAAACCGTTGAAACGATCAGTGGCGAGGTAGTATCGGTTGATCAGATGACGCCTATGAAAGGTATGTACTACGGCGTGCATACGATCGTTAAGACAGACAAGGAGACGATCTCCGTGCATCTCGGTCCGGGTTGGTACATTGAGAACCAGGATGTGAAAATTGTGCCCAAGGACAAGGTCGAAGTCAAAGGTTCACGAATCATTTTCGAGGGCAAACCCGCCATCATCGCCGCGGAAGTGAAGAAGATAGACGAGGTGCTGGTGCTTCGGGATGCGAGTGGCATTCCTGTCTGGAGCGGCTGGAGGCGAAGATAGCTTTATTGGGCAGAGTCGGAATCGAGGCTAACAAACTGCAGCAGGGGCCCCGCTGAGGCGGCGCCCCCAAGTCGGAGCACTCCAAAGTCAAGACGTCTATATTATATGATATCTGTTAGTTACGTTAAAGTGGGGGGGCTGTCCCCTTTTCCCTTCAAGGGGTCATTCCAAATAAATGAACGAGGAGTTGACGTTTATAGAAAAGGAGTCCAACTTGTCCTCACTTGATTTTGAAAAAGAAAAGCGCGCCTTTGAGAACTATTACGATAGCAACAAGGAGCTTTTATCAAAAGCCATAAGGTCTTACAGCAATATCACCAGGTCGTTGCTAAAAAAATCCGATGTCGATATTGTCAAGAAAATAGAAGGACGGGTTAAAGATAAAGAAGAGTGCCTCCGGAAATTCAGGCGCAAGTATCGTAATGATCTCGAAGAGCGCGAACAAGCA
>CALZIH010000305.1:1991-5722 GCA_945787305.1 uncultured Desulfobulbaceae bacterium
TCCGAGGAGCTGAAACAGCACTTTGAAATTATAGACGTCACAGACAAAATTTCAGCGATGGAAAGCACGGAGGATGCATTCGGTTATAAAGGCCTTCACATGGACCTTACCATTAGTGACCGGATGAGAAACCTGTCGGAAAAACCTTATGCCGATTTTCCCGTCGAAGTGCAGATCAGAACCTTGATTCAGGATGCCTGGAGCGTGCTTGATCACCAAATCAAATATAAAAAATCGATTCCCAACGATCTGAAAAGGAGGATTAATGCACTGTCCGCTTTGTTTGAGTTGGCCGACCGCGAGTTCAAAGAGATTCGCAATGCAACACAGGCTCTCATTCAACAAGAAACGGAGGCAACATCCATTGAACCGACAGAAGAAATCGTAACTTCTCCTGCCCGCTCTGCGATCGGAGCCGGTGAAAAAACGCTTAACGCATTCAGTTTTCTGCGCGTTGCGGGCCATTACTTCAGGGGATTCGAATTTGAAGACCTTAAAGTCGACGATTTTGTTCAAGATATCCTGAAGCTGGACAGTCGGTTTCATAAGTCGCATCTTCACAAATGCCTGGCAGAATATTTGAAAACCGTCCAAAAATACCGTGATTATTTTCTGGCGAAAAATCCAAACAGAACATTCAGTCCCTACACGTCCATTCGGCATTGCCTTTACCTGTGCGACCCGGAAATTTTCGATAAAATTTTATACCAACGGTCCAAGGAACGTTTCGAAAACTGGATTAAGTCGGGGTGAAGGCCAAATGGTCAGGTCTTGAAATAATTGACAACAAATAACAATCAGTTAACAAGTCACTTCAGCGGATGGCGTGAACATCGACGACGCTGACGCGGCAAGCTCGGGTGGCGCCACCGTTGAGTTCAAATGTTAGGCGGCGGACTCGCTGAGAACAAAGAAGGAGCGAGATCACATGTTGATAATAAAGGGGCTTCTTGGTGGGTTGTTTCAGATCGCCTTGTTTTCAGTCTTGCTCTTCCTTCCTGCAGGCACTTGGCATTGGCCACGTGCGATTTTGTTCCTTATGGTGTATGGCCTCCTATTGCTGGTGTCTATCATCGTGCTTGGCCGACTGGCACCGGCCAGCTTGGAGGCTCGGCTTACGGCCCCAATCGCAAAAAGCCAGCCGATGGCGGATCGAGTTGTTACATCGTTCTTGTTCCTCTCGTTCATCGCTTGGTTCGTGTTTATTCCCATTGAAGTCTTCCACTTGCAATTGTTACCGCCACCGCACTTCACAGTGTCGGTTTTCGGGGCAGCACTGTTCCTCACAGGCTTCGTTATTCTTATGACTGCGCTGTTTCAAAATGCGTTTGCCGCGCCGATCGTCAGAGACCAATCCGAACGTGGCCAAGTGCTAATCGATACCGGGCTTTACGGCCGCATACGTCATCCTATGTATTTTGGATCCCTGCTCTACCTTATAGGCATCGCGCTGTGGCTGGAAAGCTATGCGAACGTACTTATGCTACCACTCGTTTTCGTTTTCGTGATCGCACGGATTTTTGTCGAGGAGAAGACCTTGCAAGAGACGCTGCCGGGTTACGTTGAGTACATGGCAAAGGTACGTTACCGGCTTATCCCTTTTGTCTGGTAGGGCTATGCGCCGCTTGCTAATTTTGCCTCGCCGACAAGGTTTCCAGATTCTAAAGTGCTCCAGGCAAGTAGATGGAACTCGACGCCTAACGAATGCAATCAACGCGGACGGAAAATACTTCTGCTTTAAATTTTAATAGTTCGGTGGGGCTCAAGCAATTCGTCGCCGCCGGTTATCTTAACCGTTCAAAAGTCAACATCTTTATATTATACCTTCCAAAGGTGCTCCTTCTTGGTCACGTATCTCGGGCAACGCCATAGAAAATGTACAAAACCAGAAACTTTTTATTGTTTTTTTTGGGATGCCCTAATAGATTGAAAAGCATCAATAATGCTTAGATGTTTATTGATACTCCGATTTTGTACAAGGTTATCTACGGTTGGTATTTGCACTGAGAAGTTTTAAGCGGCACAAAGGTCACTTGATGTGCCGTTGTTAAAAACAAGCATAGCAGGTACGACTTTTTATGCCCCATACGAGACTAAAGTACATACTCTTATCGACTCTCCTCCTTGTTAACACCCACAATGCGTTCTCCGAAGAGAACGTTTCAGATATCTCCTATATTCCCCCACCTGTCCTCGCTTCAGAAAATTATCCCTGCTCCGACTGTCATGATGACATGGAAGCGAATCCGCAACGGCGGGAGTTGAGCGAAAATCATTCCGACATCATCATTGAGGGCCATGGTGAAGATGAACGCTGGTGCCTGGACTGCCATGATTCGGAAAACAGGGATACACTTATCCTGCTGACCGGCGAAAAAGTAGACTTCCTTAACTCCCAGCGATTATGTCGACAATGCCATGGTACCATCTATAACGCATGGGAAAAGGGCATCCATGGAAAAAGAATAGGGAATTGGGATGGAATGAAGCAGGTGTATCTCTGCGCTTCCTGCCATAATCCCCACTCACCAAAATTCAAAAAGCTCACGCCTGAACCATCTCCCAAAACACCAGGAGAAACCTTAATGGGGGGAGGTCATGAAACAGATCACTAGAAGAACATTTCTCCAGGCGACTACGGCTGGTCTGGGCGGGACAATACTTGGCGGATGCTCGGATGGTTTTGACTGGGCGACCTATATCCAGGACAGATTTGAAGAGATGTCGCCCAAGGAGATAGAGCAGGCCTTACAACGTCTTGAAAAGTATTATTCGAAGAAATACCAGACCGACATCACCGTCAAAGGGACGCCGCCACGACCAAACACCGTTTTCGGCTATGGTCTTGATCTCTCAAGGTGCATCGGCTGTCGCCGTTGCGTGTATGCCTGTGTCAAAGAGAACAATAACTCCCGCGACGTCGAGATTCATTATATCCGGGTTCTGAAAATGGAAGACGGTGAAATGAACCTGGAAGCCAGCGATCATTATTACAAACCCGATAAGGTACCGGAGGAAGGGTATTATTATATGCCCGTGCAGTGCCAGCAATGCGATAATCCGCCCTGCGTGAAAGTCTGCCCGGTGAAGGCAACCTGGAAGGAACCGGACGGGATAGTGGTTGTGGACTACAATCGTTGTATCGGTTGTCGCGACTGCATGGCCTCCTGCCCGTATCGGGCGCGAAAATTCAACTGGCGGGAACCTGAAATCCCCAAAGATGAACTCAACACCAACACCCATTACCTGGGGAACCGACCAAGGTATAGAGGCGTGGTCGAAAAATGCCATTTCTGCATCCACCGAACCAGGGAAGGACGTTACCCTGCCTGCCTGGAGGCATGTCCTGTGGGAGCGAGAAAATTTGGCAATCTTCTCGACCCTGAAAGTGAAATCCGATATGCCCTGGAAAACTTTCGAACCTTCAAGCTCAAGGAGGAACTGAATACCGTTCCGAAGTTCTTTTACTTTTTCTCATTGGGGTAATGAACATATGGCTGAGAAGACTGCTGATACCGGTGAACTGCAATTCTTTTTAGGAAACCTCTTTACCGTACTTTTCAAGGGAAACAGCATTTTTTATCTCTGGATGATCGGCTTGAGCGGTCTGCTTGTGCTGGGATTTGTCAACTTCATGCCCCAAGTCCAGGAGGGGCTAGCGATAACCAACATGCGGGAGCAGGTCTCCTGGGGCTTTTATATTTCCAATTTTGCCTTTTTAGTTGGTGTCG
>CALZIH010000306.1 GCA_945787305.1 uncultured Desulfobulbaceae bacterium
TCGCTATTCTGTACTGTGCCGGTGACCTTGAAATAGCTCTCTGCCTCTTCTTCAGTGGGTCTTGAAATCTGAAACATCTTAATTTTCAAGCCTTTGATAACCTCGCCCGCTTTACCGGTAACCGGCTTGGCATCTTTGACATCCACCCCGGCAGCGGCTGAAATACCGGTGGTTGGGCCTGCTCCAAGCCGGGGCCCGGTCCGGGTTGGAGGACTTATGCCGCCGGCCGGTCCGGAACTGCCGGGTATTCCGTCGGCAGGAGGTTTATCCACACCATAGGTGCCGACATGGCTACCAGGAGAGGGCTGGCCCATAATGGAATCATCTTTGACCTGACGGGCCATCAGATAATAGGTGCCTTCCGGTACCAGCATGGTAAATCTGCCGTCTTTATCGGCGAACTGTGAGACAAAGTCCGGCCGTCTGGAGCGAGGATCTTTTTTCACCAAAGCAACAGCTTCTGGAAAAGGTTTGCCGTCCGGGCCGATAATTGTACCTTCTATGGTGAGATAACTACCTGTTTCATCAACAAGCTCCGGTGGAAGGGTGGAGAGCTTACCAACATCTTGGACTTCCCTGATTTTGATGGTAACGGTGCGGAATTTCTTTTTTTCATCCACAACGAAATATAACTTTTCGCCTGGTTTTGGCGGGCCATGCCCTTTACCGGGTTCGGCGACAAACCGTGCACCAAGGTAATAGGTGCCGGGCACCAATCTGGCACTGAATCGACCATCTTTGTCAACGCGGGCAATGGAATCCGGGACACGGGTTCCGCCACCAGGCATAAGCGGCGGCGGACCTGACTTTTTATTAAAAAATGAGACAATGCCCCCTGCCAGTGGTTTATTCTGCTCTACAAGAATCTGGCCGCTGAGGGTACCCATACGCTCTTTTAAAAAACCCGGAGCAGCTGCCAAACAGTATGCAGGAGCCGTTACCAAGAGTAATGCCAGGAGAAAATTACGCATAACCACCTTCCGTTTTCGATTTGAACTCTGTACCAGTGTATAAATTACTCTGTAAATGATACCACAGACGGATTGCGATACAAATTGTTTTCTAGATTATTGCAGAATTCCCTTCTGTTGCAACGCTTATCGTAAAAAGACTTTTTCTTGGTGACAACTTTGAAAATTACTGTTTGATGGTGAAAGATATTGCCAGCTTGTTCGGTATACAGAAAGTTTTATTGTGTGGAAAATGAAGAAAGATAACACTGAAAAGGATCACTTGAGCTCGCTCTTCCCGTCAAATAAATGCTTACGACAGGGAGCGATCGCAGCGTGGCCAATCTGTCTTGGTTACCTCCCGGTTGGCTTGGCTCTTGGAGTTTTAGCCAGTCAGGCGGGGCTGCCCTGGTGGGCTGTGGCCCTGATGTCCATTTTGGTGTTTGCCGGCTCCGCGCAGTTTATTTGTGTAGCCATGCTGGCTTCCGGGGCTGCTATCTGGTCGATAGTGATGACGACTCTGGTGGTTAACTTGCGTCATACGTTGATGAGCTCCGCACTTGCCATATATTTACCCAAGGTCAATCGCTGGTTTTTAACATTTTTTGCCTATGGCATCACCGACGAGAGTTTTGCCCTGAATATGTCTCGCTTTCGCAGCGGTGACTGGGACCGATGGCGTGCGCTTGTGGTCAACCAGTTGGCAAATGCCGTTTGGATTTGTTCAACGGTTATGGGAACCCTTGTGGGACAGTTTATACCAAAAGGCGCTTTTGGCATAGATTACGCCTTGCCCGGCATGTTCATCTGCCTTCTGGTTTTTCAACTACAGGACAGGGTGTTTATCCTGACCGGTGTGTTGGCCTTTTGTATTTCCATTACCTGGTACCTGCTTATACCGGGTGATTCCTATATTATCGGCGCTTCGATGACCGCTGCCACGCTTGGTTTTTTCATAAAGCGACAGGCAAGGAGAAGGTCATGAGCTTTGCCGATTACCTTCTGCTCTTTTTCTGTATGGGACTGGTTACCTATGTCCCGCGTTGGCTCCCACTCCTTTATCTGTCACACCGGCGTTTGCCACAATGGCTGGTCGACTGGTTAAGTCTTATTCCGGTGGCAATTCTAAGCTCGTTGTTGGCACCGATTGTATTGGCTGATAATGCCCGGAATATAGACCTTACCCAACCGCAATTGCTGGTCGCAGCTCCAACCTTGATTTTTGCTTTGAAAACCAAGAGCCTGGGAGGAACAGTGCTCGTGGGGATGTTATTATATTGGCTTGCAGGACTGCTGCAGCAAACGACCGCAATTGCTCTGTAACACAGCAGATGCTACAAAAGTTGCCTTAAAAAAATCTATTTTTGCTCAATCTCGGCGTTATGCTCTCAATTTATCCTGGGAATATCCGGCCTGTGGTATGTTTATTCGCATGCCTCGGAGTCTTCTCTTACCTCAAACGAAAATTCTACTTTCTCAAGGCACCCATTACATCATATTGCCCGGCTGCCTGCTGTAAGGTCCGCCTAAGGTCTTGGGCAAAAGAAGCAGGAGCCAATACTTGAGCATCGCCTCCCCAGGAGAGAATCCAACGTTTGAGTTCCAGGAGGTGATTTACCGTCAGCGATAAAATGATAGTCCCGTTTTCACCGTCATCTACTTTTTGGGTTGGGTGCCAAGTCCTCTCTCGGACATACTCTGCAACCTGTTTGTTGAAACGGATTTTGACCTCGATTTCGGCCTCTCCCCAATGTACCCCAAAATGACCTCCTGAAAGCTGCTGGAAGTCAAAATCTTCCGGGATCTGGAAGAACTTTCCACTCTTTTTCGCGGTTACGATTCTGGATAAACTGAATGTGCGGATCTCTGCTCGGAGGTGACAGTAACCCACCACATACCAATCGCCTTCAAAACGAAGACCGTGATACGGATCAATGGTTCTCTCGATCGGACCTTTACCAGGAGTTTTATACGCAATGTGTACCTGGTGGGATGAGCGTAAGCAGTCGATCATGATTTCCCAGACTGCTGGGTCAATCGTGGTACTGAAAGGCGGGAAGACCGTGAATTTTGACTGGTCACCGGCCGGATCCATGGAAATTTTGTTCGGTAGGGCCGCTTCAATCTTCTTGAAAACGGAACAGAGGCTGTCATAAATGGGCGTTCCCTCATATTGAACAAGGAGTTTTTCTGCCAGGTAGACCCCGAATAAATCCCGTTCTCGAATGTTCATTGCCGGCAGTTTGTACTGTTGTTCCGTATAGCAATAGCCGCGGTTCTTAGCAGAGTACTCAAGAGGAGCATCCAACTGGTAGCGCATGTACTCCAGGTCACGTTGAATGGTCTTCCGGCTTACTTCCCATTCTTCAGCAAGTGAAGAACAGTTGGGATGTCTCCCTTCGCGTATTTTCCGGTCGATAAATAACAATCGTGCATGCTGCGGTTTGTATTTTGCCATAAAATTTTCCCTTCTCTTTTTGGTGGGTCGCTATTTGTCCCAGCAGTGATGTTACCCTGCAAGCGTAAAGTTATCAAAATTTTCTACATCACCGGAGGATGCCATGGGGTTTGTTTTTTTGTTTATCGTGTTACTTATCGGTGCCGCAATATTTGAGAAGAGAAAGCCGGGAGGAATTAAAACTCGAATGGGTTGGCTGAGGCCTGGGCGGTGCAATACCTGTGGCGTCATGTTACGCTTCCAGCCGTTTAACGGGCAAATAAGACCCTGGTTGTAAAAAAGTGAGCAGGGTAACCGGGTGTGGCTTCCAC
>CALZIH010000307.1 GCA_945787305.1 uncultured Desulfobulbaceae bacterium
TCGAGGATCTCCTGATCCTGATACAGGGCGGGGATTGTAGGGTTATAGGTTCCTTGAATAGCGCGTCGTTTCTGTTCGGCGGGTGCAGTGAGATACATGACGAGATCGGCAGCCAGGTCCGGATGCTGCGAATACCGGGACACGGCCAATTGCCAGCCGCCTAGGGTGGCGGCGTGGATGCCGCCTGCGTTCCCTCTGGGAAGACGTGCCAGGCCGACCTTTCCCTGAATCGGACTGTCATCGCTTTGCGCAAGAGCCCACGCATAGGGCCAGTTGCGCATAAACACCGCCAGGCCGGACTGAAAGACACTGCGGGCCTCTTCTTCGGCATAGTTGAGTACCCCCGGCGGGCTGATATCACCAACCCAGGACGCAGCCGTAGTCAGGGCCTGGGCCGCGCGAGGGTTGTTAACCGTAATTTGACCGGTTTGGTTGATAATTGTTCCCCCGCCATAACTTGCCAGCCACTCCAGTCCATTGCAGGTAAGGCCTTCATAGGCCCGTCCCTGCCAGACAAAACCCCACATCCGTTGCTGACCGGCTGCCCGTTCCTTGTGTTGGATAAAGCGTGCGGTTTCTGCCAATTCGGACCATGTTTCCGGTACCGGCCTGCCGTACTTTTCCAACAGGTCCGTTCGATAATAAAGAAGGCCTGCATCGGTAAACCAGGGCATGGCCACCAGGCGGCCATCAACAGTATTATTGGAAATGATTGCCGGAAAATGACGATGTAGCTGCTTCTTTGTATAAGCGCGTAAGTCGATAAAATGGGAAGCCAGGATGCCGGGCCAGACAACATCAATCTGAAAAACATCCACATCCTTTGATTGGGCGGCAAGCAACTGTTGATACAGGGCAAGACGCTCGCTGCTGGAATTTGGGGTCGAAACAACCCGCACCTTATTGTTTGTGCGTGCAGCCCAGGATTCAGCACCCTCTTTGCAGATGGCGAATTCCTGCCCCACCGCGCCGCAGGAAATAGATATTGTCGCAGCCTGCATCTGGTTGAACGACATGCAGACAATCATGACAGACAAGAGGAGGATAATTCTCATAACTCACCATATCGATGAGTAAAATCTTTTGCAATACAGAAAGTACGGGGTTAGATATCTAGAGCATCATTTCGACCGCATGAGTCAATCAAAGATGTGAGCCCCTTATACGCTTGGTACCTATAAAATATAGTGGTCTCCTGCATTCAAAATAAGTGATCATCTCGTTTCAAATAGAGCGACCTATGAATAGAATAATTGCCACCGTTACTATGGCGGTTATCAATGTCCTCAAACCGGACCATAGCCAAAAGGTTTTACTGACTTTACCTATAAAGACCCCAAGAAAAAATATACATATTAGTGCTACAATAATAGCGTTTATAAAAGGTGATGAAGGTAGTGAACGGAGTTGTTCCGCAAAAAATAAAGGCAAGAGGATCACCAGAGATAACAGCAGTGGGGCGAGTCCATTAACCAGAGCCACCAGTACTGGCAGATACCGGCTTGCCTGCCCGTAATCACTCTCTTTCAGGTCGGCCAACAAGGCCTGTTCCAATCCACGTAATTCTTTTTCACGCTCAGCTTTCTCACTAAGGTAAGCGCTGCTCAGTCCGCTTATAAACAAAGCAACTGCTGCGCCCAAACAGGCACTGATTGCCACCGACAGATCAGTCATCCCGCTTACATGGAAACCAGTCACCATGCCCATCATGGTTAATGAGCCGTCAAAACCATTGGTAAACAGATAGCGTCGTGCAATACTTCTGGCACGGAGGACATGTAATATCAATTGTTTTTTATTTAAGTTCATGTGATGTGAACCAGGCAGCAAAACTCAACTCTATACAACGTTCTCGCCCTCAAAGGCCATGTGCAAGAATATTGAAAAATTATACTGGCTCAGCTCCATACACTTCAACTTCATCAATACTATGAACAGATGCGCCCATTTTTTCGATCGCATTTTTAATGTTTTCAAAATTTATATCAGCACCTTCAATAGTCACAATTGTACTTTCCGTTTTTTTATCCACCTCAGTAACTGTTAATTTTACACGGTAATCTGCTTCTAGATCAGCAAGGGCAGAAGAAAAGTCCAACGCATTTGGATGATGTGGTTTTAGTACATCAAGTACGAGTCTTCGTGTTTTTGTCATGAGTGTTTCTCAAAAGGTATTGATCTATTAATCTTTATGCCGTGTTAACATCTCGCAACTTATTAAATTAATATCTTGCACCCAATATTTTTTGTGGCCGAACGTTAAATTCTGCGGCTTGCACCCAGAATTTCTGTGTTGGAATTGCTTTACTTGGCACCAAACGCTTCCAGTACACGCAAAACATAATCAATATCCTGCCTGGTATGGTCGGCAGATATCTGAAAACGAATTTCTTCATTATTTTTCGGCACCACCGGGTAATTGAGGCCTGTCACGAGAATGCCGTTTGTAAAGAGATGATGAACAAGGTCAGCAGTCTTTTGACTGTTTCGTATCATAACAGGGATAATGGGATGTTCGCTTTTAATAATTTCATATCCCAGTTTGACAAGTTCCGTTTCAAAGTAGGTGGTGAGGCGGCGTAATCCTTCGAGAAGTTCCCGTCCTTCCTGACTGTCAAGTATGTTGATACTCTCCAGGGCAGCTTCGGCCTCAGCCGGGGTAATGGGGTTGGAGTAAATATAGAATGGAGCTGTTTCACGCAGATAATCAATGACCTTCAGATCGCTTACCACATAGCCGCCATTGACGCCCAGCGCTTTGCCGAGTGTTGCTATTAGAATGTCGGCGCGGCTTTTGGTGTACTCTTCAACTCCCCGGCCGGTCTGGCCAAAGGCGCCGACACCGTGCGAGTCATCGACAATTGTGATTATTCCCTCGGAAAAGGCGTCTTCATATTTTGCACAGGCAGCGGTAATTTTATCCAGGGGCGCAAAGTCCCCGCGCATACTGAAAATGCCGTCTGTGACCACAAGCAATCGTTTACACTGCCCGGCACATTCTTTGAGCTTCCTTTCCAGATCGTTCAGGTCAAGGTGCTTGTAAATGTGTTTGCCGGCAGGTCGTGCCAGCCGAAGGCTGTTGATGATGCAGTTGTGATTCAAAGAGTCACTGAGTACGATGGTCGCATCGGAAATCAGGGACGGCAAAACACCCATAACAGCACTGTAGGCTGAACTGAAAATCATCCCTGCCTCTCTGGAATGAAATTGGGCTAATCTGTTTTCAAGTCGGATGTGGGGTTGATAGGTGCCGCTGATGAAACGGACGGCTGTAGGGCCGGTACCGAAAATACGGACTGCGTTTTCCTCGGCGGCGATAACTTTTGGGTGGAAAGAAAGACCAAGGTAGGAGTTGGAGTTCATCCGCAGAAACTCCTTATCGGCATAGCCTGCGATATGGTAGCGCCGACCATTGCCGCTTTCGGCCGGTTTGACGCCCGTGATGATGTGCTCTTTTCCTTTGTGAATCCCGAGCGCCTGCATTTCTTCAAGGTGTTCGCTCAACCCGGTTGAAAGCTTGTCAAGGGCCATTTTCCTTCTCCTTGTTGTCGAAAAGAAAACTTATACCTGAATCCGTGAGCGTTCAGCAGTGGTTCAGGTGCGCGAAAGAAACCATACGGTTATCCTGTCGTGATATCGTATGGTTGATGACAGATAAGCGTAGACTTCGAAGCAGATGAACCGCTGCTGGACGCCCCGGAGGGCAAACAGGTGAA
>CALZIH010000308.1 GCA_945787305.1 uncultured Desulfobulbaceae bacterium
ACCGTCGCCAACCACCCGGCGTTGCAGTGGGTGAGGACCTGCACCGGCTCGCCAGGCTTCCGCTCAGCAGCTTCCCGAAGCAGCGCGGCTCCATGCTGGCCGATCCGTCGGCAGGTCTCCACGTCATCTTCCGCGATCTCCCCCGCCTTGATGTAGGCTGCCGCCGCCCTCGTGTCTAGCGGCAAGGGGCGCAGGTCGTCCAGCATGAGCTCGAGCGCCCAGGCGAGATTCACCGCGGTCGGGCGGGTTTGGCGGAGCGCTCGAGCGGCACCGTCCAACGACATATCCGAGGGATCCGACCGGACCGCCAGCGCGATTCCGTAGGCTGCCGTCGCGCCGATCAAGGGCGCACCACGGACCTGCATCGTTTTGATCGCGTGCGCCGCCTGGTCCAGGGTCTCTAGGCGTAGCAACTCAAAGCGATGAGGCAACGCGGTTTGGTCGATGATCTCGACCGACCACCCATCCTTGGCGAGCCAGATCGTACGGTAGGGGGTGCCGTGGACCTTCATGGCCCAAAGATGGGGGTGACGGCGTCGTGAATGCTAGCGACGCCGTCTTTCCTGGACGGGGGCCTTCTCCTGGATCTGCGACAAGATGGTGCGTGCGTTGCTGTTCTCGGGATTGAGGGCAAGTGACTTTCGGTAGTTACGAATCGCCCGGATCGTGTCTCCCAGAACGAGGTACGCCTCCCCTAGGCTATCCCAGGTATTGAAGCCCCCTGGATAGGCCTCGGTGTTGAGCCGGAAGACCGCGAGCGCGAGCTCGGTTTCGTCGGCCTGTATGAGGTCGTAGCCCAGCTCGTTCAACACCCGCTCGTCGAAATCGTACACCGAATCGACACCAAAACCACGCCGCTGCTCGTGATACCAGTCGACCGTTGTCGCATAGTTGCCCTCCTTGAGCTGCACGAGCACGTCATCAACCAGAGACCGCGCGAACGGGCGGGCAAAGTTCCATGTCGGCCCGGCAATGACCGAGTCCCGGATCTCTTCTCCTCGGGCGAACGCCCCCATCGTTTCCAGTATGGCGGGCGAGGAGAGGAAAAGGGGATCACTGTGCGCCGCTCCCACGATCACCAGATGCCGGCCCTGAGAGAACCCGGCCCGGACCTCCTCGGCGTTCTCGACCGGGGTCCGTCCGTCCAACGTCCCGCTAATGAACAACGTCGGGATATCGGACTCGAGTGGGGCTCGAAACGCCTCGTCCAACCGAGGCAGGCCCGGAACCTGGCAGATGTCTGGAAATGGATAGTCAATCGTTGCCCCCAGCAGGGCGCTCCGTCCCTCACGCTCAATGCGTTCGAGGCGCTCCCCAGACGCATAGGACGCACAGTCCATTGCCAGGGTCATGGCAGACAGGGCGCGAGGCGTCCGAAACGCGTAGGCCCACCGAGCCAAGTCGCGATAGTCACCCTGGGACACCGCGAGGAGTTCAGCCGGGAGACGCTCCATTCCGGTCTGACTCCCCATCACATCCGCCAGCCGTTTCTGCAGATCCCACTTCCCTATCACCACCCGGCGCTTGGGGAGTGCTTCTACCGTCACCGGCTCCCGCTCCAGGCCCCTCTCCTTTTCCAGTTCCTTCTCCCGTTTTGTTCCCAAACAGTTTCTGGCCTATCTGGATCGAGAGAGTTTTGTGGATGTACAGCTGGGCGATTCAATATTGAAAACATGGTACAGTGAAGAGACGATAAATGCGCCGGCCACAATACCGGTAATATAGGGGTAGAGAACGATCATCAGGCTCCAGTGCACATGGAGATCGTTTGGGAATACGTAATTAGCCAGGGCTGTTGCTGCAGCTGCGCCATGTTCAGGACTCATTAGACCACCTCCCTTCGTAAGCCCACGTAATGGAGCGCTGGTTTATTTCCCATTCCGGGTTTCAGAACCGAGACCACATGGGGCAGGTGCAAAATCTTGTACACTTCGGATTCTTTATCATTCAAGTCGCCGAACAGCCTGGCCTGCACCGGGCAGACACTGACACAGGCCGGCAACAGTCCTTTACGGACCCGGTGATAGCACCATGTACACTTGTCTGCTGTTTTGGAGCGTGGGTTGATAAATCGAACGGAATAGGGGCAGGCCTGCACACAATAACCGCAAGCCACGCACCGTTTGGAGTCCACCAGGATAAAACCGTCTTCGGTTTGAAACGTTGCACCGACAGGACAGACCTGAACACAGGAGGGGTGCTCGCACATGTTGCAGAGCTTGGGAACAAAAAAGGTATCACGGGTCGGATGCGGCAGGTCCTTGCGCGGTTCCTGGTAGCCGTCCAGACCGCCATTGGGGCAATCAACATAGACATCATCATGATCATCGATCACGTACCGTTCCACCCAGGTCCTATAGTTACCGTCAGGAACCTGATATTCATTTTTATCGGCAACACAGCAGGATCCACAACCGATACAGCGGTTAATATCAACGATAAAAGCAAATTTTCTTTTGGTGATAAAGGTCCCTGTTTCATCACGCATACCAGGTATCTGTTCGGGAATATTTGTAAGATCCATGGCCCCTGCCGGAATAACCAACAGCAGCGATCCGGCGATGGTACCGCTCAGGACCTTTTTGATAAACGCCCGTCGATCACGGGAAATCTCTTGCTCGATAGCTTTCATCATTTGCCCTCCTCCTCTACACCAACAATCGCCTTGGCCTCCTTCACCCACATCAACGGTGCATGGACATTATGGCACTGATTACAGTTATGATCTATTCGCACATGTTGCTGTTCGAGATGCTGCGGCATGGAGATCATCTTGATGGATTCCTTAGGCCTGGCCCTGATGATCTGGTTATGGCAACGCAGGCAAAGTGTTTTTATCTCATCACCTTGTTTTTTGGGTAATTTGGCGATAACCTTACCGTCTTGTACGTGGTCGGCAACCGGGCCGTGACAGAACTCACAGGAAACTGTTTTATGGATCCCTTCCATATGCATTTCCCGAATATAGGGGTGGCAGACCAGGCAAGAGGCATTGGTGCCGTTGCGAAGGGGCCGGTTGATTTCATCTTCAACGGCTGTAGGTCTATAGTGGCCGTATTTACCAAAGGAGTCCGGCAGGAAAATCGTCCTGGCAGCGACCCCAACCACTACGACGCCAATGAGGATTAACAGAATCCTGACAATATGGCTGTACGGTTTTGATTTGTATTCCGGCACGTTCCCCTCCTCGACAACATGTGGAAGTAATGGATTTTATCGAATGATATGACTAAAATGCAAAGGGCATTCCACTTTAAAAATACAATTAAATCAGAAAGATAGAGTGGAAAACAAGCCGACCGTTACCCGCAGGTAACAGACAAGGGGTTAAAAGTGCTACCATAGGGTAACGTGCAGGGAGGGGTCACTTCTTGACCTGGATCAAGGAAAAAATAGAGAAGGACAGGTAAAGTAAAGAAGTAAAGTCATGCGTAAAGCACTCACATGGGGAGAAGATGCAAAAACATCCACGAATGCAACGGGAGGCCAAAACCGTCAACACCATGATTCGTCGTTATTGTCGCGACAACCATGGCCAAAAGCGGGGCCTCTGCCCGGAATGCATGCAACTACTCCATTATGCCGGCGAACGACTGCAGCACTGTCCTTTCCAGGAAGGCAAGACAACATGCGGAAACTGCAGGGTTCACTGTTATAAACCGGCAATGCGGGAAAGAATTCGAACGGTCATGCGGTATGTAGGGTCACAGCGGATATCGGCCTGCTTGACAGGGTATAGAGAATACCGTACATTGCCATCCAAATATTGTTATACAGAATGCCTTCACGGGCTGTCCCCTGAAATAAAAAACTGAAAACCGCATATGTTTGGAATCGGCCTTCCTGAAATGATCGTCATCCTGGCAGTGGCTCTGATCGTTGTCGGCCCAGACAAACTTCCCGAGCTTGCCCGTTCCCTGGCCAAAGGCGTGATGGAGCTGAAACGAACCGTCAACCAGGTAAAGGCCGGACTCAACGAAGATGGGAATATTCTCGATGATGTCCATGATGATCTGAAAAAAACCGTAGGCCAGGTCAAGGATCAATTTGACAAGGAAGGCAATTTGCTCTCAGATGTCCGGGATGAATTGCACGATACCGCCGGCGACTTAAAAGACCATCTGCTTGACAGCGAATCCAAAACCTGGCAGACAGCCGAGAGCAAAAAAGACCAACCAGACGAAGAGGTCATTGATCTGCAACCGCTTGAAGAGAGGCCCTGGGAAAAAGATCGTAAACAAGTGCCTGACAACGGCTCCACAGACACCGCAACACCTGTTGAGTCTGAAGCTGATACGAACAAGGATCAATCCGGCAACACACCACCCGCATCCACCGCATGATTGCAGCGCTTGAACATTTTGCCCCCCACCATCAGGAGTTGCGCAAACGACTAAGCCGAAGTTTTCTGGTCATCATCGTCACCACAGTCATCGCCTACCTGTTCATTGACCAGATCGCCGGGTTCTGCATGCGACCGCTCTTTCTCGCCTATCCGGATCTCGGCCACATGGTGTATACCAAGCTGACCGAGGCTTTTATCAGCTACATCAAGCTTGCCCTGCTGGTCGGGATTGCGGCCAGTTTTCCCGTACTCCTTTACCAGAGCTGGATGTTTATCGCTCCCGGCCTGCTGGATCACGAACAACGCCTTGCCCGGCAGATCGTCCTCTGGGCCACCCTGCTCTTTGTTGCCGGCAGTGTCTTTGCCTTTTTCATTGTCCTGCCGAAAGTACTCACATTTTTCATGGGCTATGCCGGAGACAATCTGCAGCCGATGCCCAAACTCGGGCTGTACCTGACCTTTGTCGCCCGCATGGTCTTGGCTTTCGGTATTGCCTTTGAAATCCCCTTTCTCATGGTGATGACGGTCAAAACAGGTCTTGTCAACCATGATCACTTCACCACAAAAAGAAAGTATTTCTACCTTGCAATTGTCGTACTATCCTTTCTTCTCACCGCCGGTGAGCTGACCGCAACGGTCCTGCTCGCCTTTCCCTTATTCGGGCTCTATGAAGCAGGTATTGCCGTCGGCAGAATCTTTGCCCAAAAGACGTCGGAACAAGACTGATAGTTTCTCTCAAGATCGAAAAGGGGGGCACGCGAAAGAGGAAGGCCGCTGGATTGTCCCAAGTGCTTAGGGATACATCACTCCAAGCATAAAGAACCTGTTGCCGGCACCGTGCACTGTACCATC
>CALZIH010000309.1 GCA_945787305.1 uncultured Desulfobulbaceae bacterium
CCAATGCGGTTCATAATTTCACAGGGCATCTCGAATATAGTGGCTACGATTCCTCGTTGCGTACTTCTTCTGGTACCACCCAGCTTAAAGTCAGAATGAAACTCGTTGCCACAGGATGGACAGGCCATAAGTACACCGCCAACGTTTTTTGGAAATCGCAACTGTTGGCCGCATTTGGGGCATTTCTTTTCAGTATATTCAGTCATGGTCTGGAGTTTCTCTCTTGTGGACTATACCGCGATCGCTACAAATAGCCATTTGAATTTTTACAGATATTCCATGACAGGTTTCTTGCAAATAGGCAATTATACCCTAGCGTCCGACACCTGGAAGACCGAATCGCCAGGAGGCGCCGATACCGATAAAATAGTCCGGGGCGGCATCGGTGAGTCCCACGCCCCCGGACATATCCAACTGTAAATTCTCGTTGATGAGATAGGTGAAACCACCGTCGATGGAGTGGGGATCTTCTTGTCCTTCCGCCACTAAGGTTCCGAAGTATTCGATGAAAGCTCCCAATCTCTCGGTTAGAGGGATGCCCAAGGCCGCCGTTATCTTGGTTTCGAAAATGCGGTCATCGCTATCCTCGCCCTGGGTGGGGGAGGCAAACCCCACGTTGACGCCCAGACCGAAATCCTCTGGAAGATCCCAGGAGAAGATCAAGACACTGGCGGGATCATAACCGCCGCTGCTCACGGAGGAACCGCCGGTGGGTAGACTCACCTCAAAAATGGCGGCCGTCTCCGGAAGGAGACTGTATTGGGGAAAAAAATAAATCTTCCCCCCCACACTCAAGTCGCTGCCTTCGGTGACCTCTTTACTGTTTTCCGGATTGATATAGACCAACCCATCCCCGCCGAGGCGGAACTCGACGCGCGGGGAGAGCCCGATACGGGCCAACAGCTGAGGGATCGAAATCGTATCCACATCGCCGCAGTCGGTCTCACGCTCGTACAAGCCCCCGCCTTCCAGCTGGATATAGCCTGTTTGGACGATGTTGGAGCTCTCGGTTTGGTCGGGCCGGTCCGTCACCAAAGGCTCCTCGCTAAAAGTTTGCCCGTAAGCAGTTCCACCTGGAACTAGCGTTCCCAGGCAAACACCGGTCAGAATCAGGTAGATCAACAGATTGCTACGGCTTACTTTAACTCTTTTTTTTAATGGGTTCACAACGAGGACTCCTGTTTCGTTCTACGTTATTTTGATTCAAAACTAGGTACGTATACAATATATGTTGATTTGTTATATCGTGGATCTAGATAGCTTTGTCCCCGTTTTTCCTTTTGTTTTTTTTGTTTTCATAGAATAAGTGTAACCACCGGTTTACTTTCCAGCCAAAATCATCGGGATATTTCCCGACAAGATCAGCGGTGTAAAAAATAGCTCAATTGTTTAGATGCTCCACTCATCCGCCAGAATACGTGGCAACAAAGGATGCAAGATCCGGAAAGATGCTCCCCAAAGTTTGAAATTACCGACTCGATAAAAGTGAATATTGTGAGGAACTGTCCAGTTGTCGTGTTGAACGACCTCTTCTCCATACATTAACTGATCGGCAAGGGACTCTAAAGTAATATCAAGAAGTTCTGCGACCTCACAGTTGTCAATAGCCCAATCAGTCGGGATGATTGACCCTAAAAATGGAAAAATTCGAAATCCTGATGTTTTGGTTTCTACAGGAGGGAGTTCTGATAGAACATCAACATGGTCGGGTGCCAGTCCGATTTCTTCATATGTTTCTCGCAGAGCGGTAAAAAGTAAAGAGCTGTCATCAGGCTCATGTTTTCCACCTGGAAATGCAAGTTGTCCGCCATGAACCCCACCTGGACTTCTGCGGATAAGTACAATACGCAGTCTGTTTTGACTGTCGCGGTATAGGGGAACAAGTACAGCTGAATTTATAAGCGTATCAGTGCTACCCATATGTCTTTATACAAAGAGGGAGATCTATGATAAGTAACGTCAAGCGCTGCAAGGCCATTGTTTTGAGAATTCAGGCAAAGTATTTTTTTGCTTTTTCTTCAAACCTTCTCCACTATTTCAGCCCAACGATAGCAAGTGACACTGTTATTTTCGTTGACTGCACAACCCCGAAAAAACCTTATGATTTTGCCATCGGGCTTAAATAATTCACATGTTTTGCCAAAAATTGAAAGCCATAATGTCCATCAAATCGATCTTTTCAGCCGTTTTTAGAGGACAATGGTAAGGTTTAGGAGGTTTGAAGGGAAACGGCTACAACGCCTTCAACCTGCTTGATTTTTCCTTACATCCTTGCTCGTATCTTTACAAAATTGCTCGGGCTCGCATGTATTTGGACTCCTCTTTCACGTCTTGGATATTGCGAAATTAGAGGCTAAAATAGGTAGATAAACAATCTACACTCATCGCATACCATAACAGATAAGTTGATACAAAATGATATGATATAATATTGGCTCATACAGCTCACTGACATAAGGGTACCTTGAAAAATTGCTGTTTTGCCCGACTACTGTGTCATAGCCGAAAATAAAACACTCACATATGCCTAATATGCTGCGCTTTTATTTTCGACTATTCCTTGTCCTCAAATAAAACATCTAATTTTTCAAGGCACCCATAAGGGCAAATAAAAAGCCGTCCCGCAAAGGAGACGGCTATGGTGCCACTCAGGATCCCCGTAAGGCCGGGAAGGTTGTTGTAGATCTTAATTAGCGGGCCAGGAAAGCGCTTTTGTAGGGCAGACGGCTACGCATTCTGAACATTTTAAGCAGTCTCGCTCAGCGAGAACCCCTGATTCCTTATACTTGGAGACAGAGAGATTAAAGGTGCATACCTTTTCACAAAGCCCGCAACTTTTACACACATCACCGTTAATTTGCAGTTGTTCGTTTGCTCCACCCAAGGCATTCTGGACCGTACCAATCGGACAAAAAGAGCACCATGTCCTGCTGTTGATGGTAAAGCTGAAAAGAAAGGCAACACCTGTAGTCACCACGCACATGGTCCAGAACACCTGGCCCCAGTGATTGATGTCGGTGGGATTCATCATACCCCGGTAAAGCATAAAGCCCATGAGCAGCGAGAATATGGTCCACCGGAACCCCATACCCCGGATGAAAGATGGAATGTTCTTCATAGGCGAGAATTTACTCATAATCCTATCGAGAAAACTTCCCCTGGGACAGAGATTACCGCAAACATAACGACCGCGGAACAGTCCAATGATCATCCCGGTTATCATGACCAGGGGCACCGAATAGCCGAGCAGGGGATATTTCCACCCCAACCCGATTGTGACAACCATAATCCATAGCAACACCCACTGTACTCTCTGCCGTCTTCTATTACTGCTTTTCGTCATTTTCACTCCTTCAGCCTGATATATTTACAAAAACAAACATTTAAGCTTATAGCAAATTAACAATAAACTTAAATACTTTATTTTCGATTGTCAAGGAGATAAAAACAGCATGTTCCAGGTCTTGAAAAACGGTCACTTACAGGCTGGCAAGAGATAGTCAAAAAGACTATGGTTTAGGCAACAAGAACAGCTACATTTCTTTATCAAGTCGTTTGTTGTGTATAACATTCCTTCCTTGCGGAAGACTAGAAATCCGGAAAGGAAGCGCTAAATGCTGCCGGACATTGTATTTCCAGAAAAAATGCACAGACGGATAAATGAAAGGAGATCTTTGTGAAGAGTACTCCTCATTAATGGAACATTGCTCATCGGCATTGTCTACCGCATGATTAACGTGTATAAACTCCTGAAAAAAGAACCGAAAAAATAAACTTACACCTTTCGGTTGTCCCTTGATAAATCCTCCTAACCCATTCCCCTGCAATCACTTCGCGAACCCTGACAGTATCTCAACAAAAAGAATAATTTCATTGCGTTGTTTTATACCACGTCTTAGAATAATCTTTACTGCAAATACAATTAAAGAGAGAAAAGATAAAGCCAAACCTGTCGTGAGGCTGGGGCGGAATACTACGGGTCTTTATAGAGACAGCCGAGTTGCCTATTTCCGGGCAGCTCGGCTTTTTTGTTGGGGACCCACCTCATGCTTGCATACAACAAAAGCAGGCTGCCTGACGAAACGGTGTATCTTCTCTGGTACTTGTTAACACAACCTGGAAGATGAAGACTCTCGGTTATGCCCAGTCACTGATAAGCTGTCAACTACATCGCGCCGCAATGGGGTCCATACCATGAAACTACGGGCACAACTTACTACCGGTTGGGTCGATGCCGATATCAAGCACTCTCTCTCTGCGTCTGCCTTGCATACCCGTGCTGAACAAGCACAGCCATCCTATAAAAACGGCCTGATGGAAAGCATGCATGCCGCCCTGCAAAATCCGCCAGAGAACCCGCTTGCGATATACGGCCTGGAAAACCTTTTCCGCAAGCGGGTAAAAGGTTCTGAACCAATGAAACAGTTTATCGGCGCCCTGGCAGGTATGAAAGCTCCTGCAGGGTACGCTCACGATATACTCTGCCGCATCGATGCCTTTGCCTACTCGTTTCTCAAGGGAGCTAAAAACCTTGATTTTGTCCTGCCGTGTCACAGGGAAGAGAATGAAGAGTTTATAGAACAGCTGGACCAGTGGAACCGGATATTGACTGCGTTGGCCGATTTTGAGCGTTTCGGTAGACGAAGTGCTCCCCTCCCCCAAGAGCAAGTGGATGCTTATCTGGCCATGCGGACTATATTTAGCCGGGCCTCTGCCCGGGACGAGATTCGGACGCTAGCTACGCTGCTGCTCAGCGGGCCTTCCACCCTGAAGGAAGTCAAAGAAGACTTAGGGTTGAACTACCCACTCGGCCAACGGACCCTGGCCGCATTTGCGGCCCTGGAGGTAGTTGAACAGCAAGGGGACAGGTATGCCATAAATGCAAAAAAGTTGCCGCTTGTGGTCTTTTTTCTACGGGAAGTCATCGGCCTTGACTTGCTGCAAGACATTTTCCCTGAAGGAGGTTGAGTTTTCATGGATCAACTCAAGGAAATTCTAAGTAACGGCTATATCCTCCTCTACATTGCTCTTGTAGTGGGTTGTCAGGCGCTTTTTGCCTTTGCGGCAAAGTGGCGAAACAATACTATTCGGAAACGGCGACTGGAGGAGAAACTTCCTGAACCCGTTTTGATGAATCAGACTGAAAAGCTTTCCGAAGTCCGAAAATGGGCATTTTTTGAGAGCGCATTGCTCCTCTTCACTGTCGTTGTGATCCCTTTTCTGCTTATCGCTGTTTTTAACCCACCACCAGAGCAGCGACAGGGCCTGACAATGGCCTTTCTCTTGTTGTTAATCTGGATCTTGCTGAACGGCACCGATGTGGCCAAAGGATT
>CALZIH010000310.1 GCA_945787305.1 uncultured Desulfobulbaceae bacterium
TTCCTGGGCCAGTTTGTTCTCTTTTGGATTTTGAAAGAGATAAAATCTGGGATGTTCTCCATGGTATTTTCTTGAAGCCAGCTCTTTTGCTTCAGCGGAAAGCGGTGTCAGCAAGTCGACGTTTTTTCCTCCTGTTGAGTCAGCTATTGCAATTGTTCGCATCGAGTCCAAAGTTTCTTCGTAATACTCTAGAGCCATTTTGTCGGCCGGTAGATCCTGCTGGAGAAATTGCAAGGTTGAGAACAACGCTTCTTCTATTTCCAAAGAGCTGCAGATTCGAATTGTTGCTTCCCAAAAGAAATTCCTGTCATACAGTTTAAGCTCACTTCGGTGCTTGAGGGTGTTGGACAAGGCAATAGTGAATGGCTCTTTCAGAAGAGAGATCAATCTGGCATGTTCATCTGTGAATTTTTGTTCACTTTCAGTAAGGCAGACCAGGTGGCCGACTATCTCTTCACCGGATATCAAGGGCAGCACCATGTGGGCTGTGCAGGGCACTTGGTGAAACTTGAGCATTTCACGGCTTATCGGGCTACTTTCCGGCCCCTCAAACATATAGACGCCGTAGCGCTCAGGCAAATCCTTATGCTCACAATCCATAACTTCAGGCGAGAATTGGGTGATCTCATCAAGTGCGGTGTATTCGGTCGGCGTGGCAGTGGCAATGGTGCGTATGTTGTGTTTGTCGCAGTCGCCACATTGCAGGTATACCCTGTCCAGTGGCATAAATTCCTGAAGAAAAAGAAAACAGGAGTGTAACGCCTTTTCAATTTCCAGACTGCCGCAGATCCTCAGTGTAGCCCCACGGAAAAACTCATTTTCATCGATATGCATGACCGTATTCCCCCTGGCCCAGAAATGATTCTATCATATTTGTCAGTTTGGCGCGGAACTGTGAAATATGATAGCCCATTCTGTCATATTTCACAGAAATAATTAGATGATGTTTAGGCAACACAACACGCTTCATAGTTAACATTTTGAAATAAAAGGATATGTGTAGCTGGGGGTGTCTCTGGCACGCATGTTGCGAAATACAATCACAAATATGTTTTTATTTACATAGCCCCAATGGAGACAAAATATGAGATGGATGGAATTCATCAAAGTTCAAACAGCGAGAGCAAACGTTATTGAAATATTATTGGAATTTGTCGCTGAGTGCAAAAAGTGTCACGGCTTACTGGATGCAAAAGTTTTTAATCATTCTTCGGTTGAAGACTGCTCCATTTGCTTGTGTTGGAATACGGATGCTGTAAAAAAAACCGGCAGCACCATTGGTGTGCAGATGAGTAATACATTGAAAAAGTTTGGATTAGTTGACCACTCCATATGGGTGGAAATAGAGGAAAGAGAGGGAGACGTATCATGAAGGGGAATATGAAATCACAAAAATGGCTCAAGGAAGGAATATCTAAAAAGATGCCAACACTGTTGCCGGCTTTGTTTCTTCTTTTCCTGTTCGGCTTGATAATCGGGTTGTCCGGGACTATCAAAGGTGCAAAGGCTCGAATGGCAGCTGAAAAAATGGAGGTAATAGCAAAGGAACGGCCAGCCGCAAATGTTGTGTTGCTCGATGTAGCACCTACAACAATGTATGACCAGATCAATTTGCCGGGTGTTATTGAACCATGGCAGGAATTGAGTGTGCTGTCAAACGTTCATGGCAATGTCATTGAGGTAGAGGTACGCGAAGGGGAAAAGATTGCAAAGGGTGAGGTAATAGCCCGCATCGATCCTGCAGACTTTACAATCGCTCGTGACAGTGCCAGAGCAACGTATGAACTGGCTGCTGCCAATCTGAAGCGTCTTGCATCCCTTTACAAGAAAGGATCAATTTCTCTGGCCAAACTCGAAGAGCTTCAAGCCCAGGTCAAAACCAGCAGGGCTGCCTTGGACAATGCTGAACTCATGCTTTCCCGGTGCGTAATAACAGCGCCTATCCCCGGCGTGATCAGGCGCCTGGATGCCAAGGAAGGCCTTTTACTGAACATTTCCGATCCTGTCGCTGAAATTCTGCAGATTGACAAGGTAAAGGCTGTGGTTGGCATCCCCGAGTCGGATGTGGCACTGGTTCGTGAAATCAAGGATGTAACCCTTACAATCCAGGCCTTGAACAATAAAGAGGTCGTAGGCCAATCTCATTTTCTCGCCAGTTCTCCGGAGAAGAGCGCCAGGCTCTACAGGTTGGAATTAGCCATAGAGAACGATGACAACATGATTTTGCCGGGCATGTTTTTTCGGGCGCAGATCATAAAAAGAACCTTCGAGGAAACGGTAGCCGTACCACTGTATACGGTCATTAAAAGAGAAAACCGGCAATTTGTTTATGTTGAAAAAGATGGTGTGGCCCAGCGACAACCGGTGGAAATCGGCATAATTGAAGACTGGCGTGTACAGGTTACCAAGGGCCTCTCCCACGGCAATCGAGTTGTTGTCGAAGGCCACAGGGATATTGATGAAGGACGGAAGTTGAAAATCGTTCGGATTCTCAGCGATCCAGTGGAGGCGCTGTTATGATAATTTCAGATATTGCTGTAAAAAAATCTATCAGCGTGATGGTGCTTGCGGTAATAATCATCGCCATCGGGACCTACAGCTACCTGGTACTTCCCCGGGAAAGTGATCCGGATATAACTATACCGTATGTATTCGTCTCCACCAGTTATAGAGGGGTTTCTCCAACCGATATCGAAACTGCGGTCACCATTGAGATAGAAAAAAAACTGAAGGCAATAGAAGGTGTCAAAAAAATCCAATCAGTCAGCTCTGAAGGACTCTCTTCAATAAACATTGAATTTGTCACCGGTACGGACATCGACAAGGCCCTCCAGGACGTCAAGGATAAGGTGGATGAGGCAAAAGGGGATCTGCCAGCGGATCTTGAGGACGATCCGGCAGTCTTTGAGGTGAATCTGTCTGAAATGCCCATTGCTGTCTATTCACTCTCCGGTACCTGCGGTTTGCCTTGTTTAAAGGATATCGCAGATGACTTAAAGGATGATATAGAGGGCATCTCAGGTGTCCTGGAAGTGGAGGTGACAGGCGGTCTTGAGCGTGAGATACGGGTAGAGGTTATACCGGATAAGCTGGCCTATTACGGTTTGTCGATCAGTTCGTTTCAAGAGACATTGATCAATGAAAACCGTAATACGTCGGGTGGTGCAATTCGCATGGGCAATGGACGCTTTCAGTTGCGTGTGCCGGGTGAATTTAGAAGCCCGGATGAGATTTACGGCCTGGTTATGGGGATGCAAAATGGTCAGCCGGTTTATCTTAAAGACGTGGCAGTTGTAATCGATGGCTTCAAGGAAGAAACAAGCCGATCCAGGCTTGACGGGAAGTCTGCAGTCAGCATTGCTGTTAAAAAACGCACCGGCGAAAACATTATTTCCATCAGCAAGCAGGTTGATGAACTGATTGAACAGGCAAATGCTACCTGGCCAAATGACACCGTCATTGTCAAGGTGATGGATAAGGCGAGTGAAATAAAGGGAATGGTTGCAGACCTGGAGAATAATATCCTCACAGGTCTACTCCTGGTGGTTTTGGTAATTTTCTTTGCTATGGGTCTGCGGAACGCCATTCTTGTCAGTATGGCGATACCATTTTCCATGCTGCTTTCATTTACTGTCCTTTCCCTAATGCTATTGTCATTATTGAGAATATCTACCGTTATATGGAGCAGGGTGCCCCCCGGCTTGAAGCCGCTATGCAGGCGACTTCCGAGGTTGCATATCCGGTCATCGTTTCTACCCTGACCACCCTGGCAGCATTTTCACCCATGTTGTTCTGGCCGGGGATTATGGGAGAGTTTATGCGCTACCTGCCGCTGACCCTGATTGTCACTCTGTCATCAAGCCTTTTCGTAGCTATGGTGATCAATCCCGCCCTGGCTTCGATGTTCATGAAAACAAAGTCTGTGGTTCAAAATAATAATTCAAACGTAAAAGAAATTACTTCGACTGTTGAAAAACCTATTGAGATCAAAGGCAAGGTTTTAAAAGCTTACACAAGGGTACTTCAATTTTCCCTTAAAAAGCCAATTGTTATCATATTGACGGCTTTTGCCTCTCTTGTTTTGTTATTTCAGGGTTGGATGCTGGTCATAGGGTTGGAAAAACCGGTTGAGTTCTTTCCTGATCTTCAGCCCAAGACAGCATATGTCAACGTGGAACCGCCTGAAGGGGCTGATCTTGAATATATTGACCGGCTGATCAAAAGAGTGGAAGTGGCAATTGCCGGGAACATCAAAGGAGTGACTGGTACGTCTGCACTTACACAGGAAACATATGCAGGCGCATATGCGCTCAAGGAACATCAAAAGGCTGATGGCTCAAGCTTTATGGGCCCAAGCGATCTGGGCAATATCAAAAATATATATACAAAGGCAGTCACCAGCTCCGGCGGTGCTTCCATGTTCAGTTCCAATACTCCGAATAATATCGGCATCCGATTTCTTGATCTTGAAGACCGTAACCGTTCGTCTAATGAAACCATTAACGATATTAGAGACCGGTTGGCAGATATCCCTGGCGGCAAGATTACCATTGCCGCGGCAGAGGAAGGTCCGGCAACCGGGGTACCAATAAATATTGAAATCGCGGGTGATGAACTTGTTGTGCTCGGCAAATTATCCAAACAGATCAGGGAATTTATTGTCAAGATACCGCATGTCAAAGATGTGCGGGATAATTTCAACGAGGGAACACCGTCGATTCAGGTTGTAATTGATCGGCAGAAGGCGGCCATGTTTGGTTTGAGCACCAACATGATCGGTTTTGCCCTGAAAACTGCGTACAACGGGCTGGATGTTTCCACTTTTCGCGAAGGGAATGATGATTACGATATAACCGTGCAACTGCCTGAGGCAGACCGGCGTTTAACCGATGTCTTGAGGGAACTTATGATTCCCGTTCCATCCGGAGAAATGGTACCGCTCTCTACCCTGGCCCATATAGAGTATAAAGGAACCATAGGCGATATAACGAGGATCGACAATCAACGGGTGGTGACT
>CALZIH010000311.1 GCA_945787305.1 uncultured Desulfobulbaceae bacterium
CTTTCCAGTTCCATATATAATCCGGCGAGTTTGCCTAATATATCGATAAGGATGACGTTTCTCCCCTTTGTATCCAAAAGAGCAAGGGCCTTTTTATATGGTTCCTCAGCCATATCATATTTGCCAAGAGCTTCCTGTAGCTTGCCGATTTGATACCAACAAATACCCAATTCAGGATCTTGCTTGCCAAGCAAGTTCGACAGACTGACCATTGCCTTTTTATATAGGCCACCGGCCTGTTTATGCCGTCCGACAAGGGCGGCGCTATAGGCCAATTCACGTCTGGCCAGAGCCAACTCAACAGACTCTTCATCCCTTGCCTCAAGCACCTTTTCCAATGCGGCAAACCAGGACAAGGCCTGTTTGTGCCGGTACAGCCTACGGGCCAGCAATGCTGCAGAACGAAGGTAATCGGGATTTTCACCGTCAAGGCTTACAGCCTTTTCAAAACGCTCCATGGCCCCGGAGAGGTCCAGTCGACATTCGGCCAGGCAGCCACTATGGTATGCCGCTAAGGCCGATGACGCGATCTCTCCTTCGACAAAGGCATCAAAAACCTCCTCTGCATCATGGATGTCGCCGCTACGTATACTTTCCCGTACCCGATCATATTCTTCTGCATCCAGTTCAGCCTGCACCTGTTTCAAAGCGATAAGGGCATCGTTGCGACAGGAAACCTCCTGTTCATAACTTTGATCAAGAAAGTCCATGGCCTCGGTAATCGCGACGAACTCAGACTGAAGCTGCTCGCGCCTTTTCTCCGCATTGATCTCCATGGCCGTCTAGAGGGCTGCCTGCTGGTTATCTCTGAGGGCAAGCAGACGTTGTTCATAAGACTCGATTGATAGCGCGACAACAGCTTCTGTCTCCTGCACCTCTACAACGTCTACTGCTTCATCCTCAGCTACAGGTTGTTCGATATCAAAAGACAGCTCTTCCGGAACAGTCTCCTCCTCCGCTTCAACCTCGGCCTCTGCTATGCGCTCAGGTTCGTCAACAACATCTGACTGGCCGGCCAGTTCCGGTTCAATCACCTCCCCTTCAACGACGGCTTCAGGTTCAAGGGGGAGCACATTTTCATGCTCACCAACGTCCTCTTTCGTAGCATCTGCAATGTCTTCTTTTTCTTCTCCAGCCTCTACTTCTTCCAGCTCAACTAGAGGTTGTTCGACTTCTATAGACGGTTCTTCCGGTTCGTCCTCTGTTTTCGCTTTGACCTCAGTCTCTACAATTAACTCAGGCTCGTCAACGATATCAGATTTAAGGGTGAGTTCTTCTTCAACCAGCGGTTCCACCGTCTCTTCAGAGACCTCCTGCACAGCATCTGCAATATTTTCTTTTTCTTCTGCCGCCTCTTCAGTAAGCAAGACTGTAGTATCTACATCCTGGATTTCCGTTGGAGGAACTTTTTTGGTAGTGATTTTTTTTAGAACCAGGATGAGAACAACCAATAGAACGGCTGCTATGACTGCAATCAAGACACTATTCATCAGAACTCCATGGTTATGAATTTGCAACACAATGTACAATCTAGTCGAGGAGTTGCGAACCAATTATTTTTTAGTTACTTTTTATTGGTATATCAAAACGCCACTTCAGGAACAAGAAATTTTACCTATTTTCCTGAAACAGTATCCTTTTGAACCAGCAACCAAAGCCTGCCCCTGTGAAAAAAGAACCAACAACGGTTTCATGGATTGCAGTAATTGCTTTGCCAATGACGCAGAAATTTTTCTATCTCTCAAACCATAGGGAAAGGCTCCCTACTCAGCAAAAACCACTACAGCACAGTCACTTTACAAGATTTCGAAAAAGGAATTGACTTCAAAGGTTCTACATTTTTTCTAAAGAGTAAGACAAAATATTTATTTTAGAGGGAGCCAGTGGAACCAAAAAAAAAGAGTTGGGACGACATACCCTCTCTCTTGAAGGGTTGGGAATAGATTAGGACTTTGAACCTGAAAATCCATTGGGAAAAAGGGTTTATGCTCGCCTGACCGCAAAAAAAAACTCTCTATATTTATTCAGAAAAATGGTATTTCGGCAAGGCTTGCTAACGAAAATAGTGAAGCCAGAGGTATGTCAACTCCCGCAATATTTCGCAACATTCGACCTTTCATTGTCAACCAGATGAGGGTAGTCTATTGAGTTGTAAGAGCTCCATACACCTCCGATGCAACAAAAGAATCCAGAAAGTACCTTTTTCCAAGTAGTGCCTTGATAGAATATGTTTTAAGATAGCACGATGCGGAAGTAATAAGCTCCATGTCCGCCGCTTTCCGGCTGGCTTCTTCCAAGTCAACATAATACAGAGGATATTCATCCCCCAGGTATTCGGCTACACCGCCAACCCTATTCACCAATATAGGCGTGTTAGCCACAATACACTCAACAAGAGTCGTATTGGCTGAGGAATCTTTCAGATTAAGAAATATTACACTGTCCCTGAAAATATTATCATAATCTTGGGGAGAAAGACTCCGAACCACTGCCACCGAGTCATTTGTGTTAATTTCATCGCTGTTAACGCCATGATGATGGAGTAAAACCTTTTCATACTCAGGCGCTTCAAGATCATAAAATGCCTGATAATTGCGGAGGTACTGTCCTATATGAATCAACCTTTTCCTTTCCCGCATCTTAAATGATTCGGAGTCAAACGTAACCCTGGCTAGCGCCGCCGGATAATACAATTTACACACAGGAACATTTTTGACCTGCTCCATCACGAATTTTCGGACATATTCCGAGAGAACAAAGAGCCCTTTACAGTACCTGAGGTTTTCCCTCCAGACAGAACTCGCAAACAATCTCCCCAGGTCAGGAAACCAGCGCCCCTGTGTGTCAGGGACTTGATGAAGAAACCCGACCCATGGTTCTTTCACTATTTCACCATTTACAACGGCATCGTCCACCGAACTGATAAATTTAATTCCACCTGGGGAATGCAGGTGGAATTTCAGAAGCTCTATGACGTATTTCCATCCGCGCTGATGATGTTTCCATACGTGGGGATGCTCAATCCTGATGCGTTTCGGATAGATCATGGTATATTCATATTCCGATTGTATGGACTATACCGGACTACCACGTCTTGACCTCTAATAGCTTTGGGAACTCACGGTTGGATCCAACCGTGCGAACACAAAAAACCATCATAAAATTCTCTACGCCACCGGAAGAAAGATCAGGGACGGTACCTGATGAATGGGTCAAATATTCAATTCCCCCAACAGTTCCGCAAGAGTGGTACCCGGCGGAGAGCAATAGCCTTTGCTCCGGGTTATATGGATTTGAACGCCACAGGGTAACCGCATAATCTGTAACAATGCGGCCATTCACTGATGGTTTGTATTCTTTATCATCCACTCGAATTCCCTCTCTGCTCATTTGTATCGGCAGTGTTTTGTCCGTCAGTAAAGATTCAGAAAGAAGGTTCGAATAATACCCTCCCAGAAGAATCAATGGACTTCTTAGCCTGTTGTCAGGCACATCGGATGAGGGGAAAACCATGGGAAACCGGTGTCCACCAAGGGACGACGTTATATCGAATATACGACCGGCAGCCTCTGTCTCGCCCAGCCCGGTCTATTGGCCGGACATGACATATTGTTCATTGTTCACTGTTGCAGCCGCAGGCCCATCCCCCACTATCCGCGCCCTCAAGAGTTGTGGACAGGCCACTGCAATCACAAGCGGCAACTCAGAATCAATGAGCCGTTGCCATAACCATATTGCAGGAACCTGCAACCTGTTTTTCTTTGCGGAATCAAAACATGCCGCAGCAACCTTGAGGGCAGCCGATCGCATTGACATTATCGTTTTTTGGGGATCCTTATCGGGCGGTAACTCCACCTCGCCTGCAATAAGGCCGGAAAGGTCACTGGGGAGTTTCAGATCCGAACCTTTTTCGCTAACGATAGCGCAGTTTGACCGGCCCCAATGCCCAAGCCATAGCCCCAGTTCAAACACTACATTATCTCTCGGAACGCTCATTTCCTCGTTGCGAAACACAACTTGGTCGTCCTTAGTGAAAATAAAAACTCCGAAGGAATAATCGGTCAAGATGGCCTCAAGGCTTTCAATGGGTGTTGTCGATAAACCGAAGCCTGCATCCTTCCATAGCACTGCATCGACCTGCTCTTCTTCAAGGCATGCCAGCAGTGCCTTTGCGGCGGACAACCCTTCGGAGGAAGAACCAATAAAAACTTTTGGATATAATTTTTGAGATTTGGTATTCGACATTTCTTCCTTAATGTTAGCTTTTTCCTGAATCCGTGAGCGATTGCCAGTGGTTCAGAAGTGCGGAGGAAACCATATGATTATCCTTTAGTGATATCGTAGGTTGATGACAGATAAGCGTAGACTTCGAAGCAGATGGGCCGCTGCGGGACGCCGCGAAGGGCCAACAGGTGATATCAGCGGTTTAGCCTGACCTTGAGATCATCATAAAATATCAATCTTTTAGAAGCATTTACAGTGATTTTTCGTCACGGATTCAGGTTTTTGCCTGGGCCACCATGTTTTGTAAGATTAACTCCTAACAGGTTT
>CALZIH010000312.1 GCA_945787305.1 uncultured Desulfobulbaceae bacterium
CGGCGAACCCGCCGATATGTGCCCAGTGTGCAACATTATCAACTGTATGACCTGAATGTCTGGGAATGGCACGTAGGTGCTCTTCTATATCCAAGGGCCTAACCACCTCATCATCAGCCAGGATAACCAACCGTTCAATGAGATTCTGCAGCTCTCGGACATTACCAGGCCAGGCATACGCAGTCAAAAAATCAAGTGCCGTGTTGGCCAATTTGACTTCCTTATCATTGCGTTTATTGCTTGAGCGGAGGAAATGATCTATGAGAAGAGGAACATCCTCTCTCCTGTTGCGCAGAGGTGGTAACTGCAACGGCACCACATTGAGACGATAATACAAATCGGAACGAAACAATCCTCTATCCACGGAATTTTGCAAGTCCGCATTGGTGGCCGCAATAACCCGGACATCTACTGTAAGTGTACGGGTGCCGCCAATGCGCTCAAACTGCTGCTCCTGGAGAACCCGTAACAGCTTGGCCTGCAGCAGCAGAGCCATCTCCCCGATTTCATCTAAAAAAATAGTGCCGCCATCAGCCAACTCAAAGCGCCCCGGTTTGGCAGCTGAAGCACCGGTAAAAGCCCCCTTATCGTGGCCGAGCAACTCACTTTCCAGCAGGTTTTCCGGCAAAGCGGCACAATTGATCTTAATAAACGGTGCACTCCGACGCGGACTTGCCTCATGAATGGCCCTGGCCACCAGTTCCTTCCCAGTACCCGATTCACCCAATAGTAAAACAGTAGCACGACTAGGAGCGACCTTCTCAATTGTCCAATACACCTCCTCCATCGCCTGGGACTGACCGATGATGTAATGCCGGGAAAAGCGACTATGCAGCTCCGCCTTCAATGATTTATTTTCTTCCATCAGTTTTTCTTCCTTTTTACTGATGGCATGATGCAACAAAAGAAACTGGCCAATAAGAGTGGCCAGGATTTCCAGAAAGCTCATATCCTCTTCAAAGGAGACCTCCGGACCAAAGAGACGATCCACTGTCAGCACACCTACAGGACGTCCTTCAACCAATATAGGCACCCCTACAAAAGAAAGGCCCTCTTTGTTGATTCGACTCCTGGCTCCGGTTCGATTGAGGAACAGCGGTTCACTGTGTACATCGGGTACCACGCAGGGAGAACCGGACTGAAAAATCTGGCCGCAAACGCCTTCAGAAAGCCCGTATACGCCTCGCTGTTCTTCCTCCACACTCAGTCCATACGAGGCACGAATACTTAGCTGGTTCCTGTTTGGGTCAAGAAGAACAAGCGTGGCCCGTTCCATCTGCAGGATATCGTGAAGCACCTTCAGAACTCTGTTTAGAGTCGTATCAATATGAACGGCACTACCGATGAGCTTACAGATTTCCGACAAGGCCCGAATTTTCAGGGTCTCAACATGATGATTCCCGCCAGGGAGTTCAGGGGGGGTATGCTTTACCATATGGTTCACTCTATTGGAGTTGATCTTGACGCAAACTTTGCAAAAACCGAACCATGATCTCAACATGTTGATATCTAAGAGGTTGTCAGCACAACCACTCCCACTTACCCCCTGAAGCACTATAAATCCACCGGAAAAATACATTATTGTAAAGTTTATTTAAGTGGCGAAAAGCCGTCTCACAAGTTCGTTAACAAGCTACCTTTTTGTCAATTTCATTCCATTTTGTTCAGTTTTCAACCAAAAAGACACCCTGCTTTTGTCATACCAAAACACCGGTTCTAAGCGGTATAGCACCGAAATATCGTTATATTATCAGCTTAGTTGTAATTGGCACACAATTTGAGATAGAGGAGCCAAACAGATTGCATTGTTGCACTCACGTAAACAAGGCAAGAAGTTCAAAAAGCGGCATCCATGAACGGAAAGCCATAACTACATATGGAGAACATTATGAGAAAGGTAGCAATTTACGGAAAAGGCGGAATCGGCAAGTCAACCACCACCCAGAACACAGTGGCCGGGTTAGTTGAACTGGGACGAAAGGTTATGGTAGTCGGCTGTGACCCTAAGGCTGACTCCACCCGGCTGCTCCTGGGTGGCCTGGCCCAGAAATCGGTACTGGATACCTTGCGCGAAGAGGGCGAGGATGTTGAACTCGATGATATCCGCAAGTTAGGTTACGGCGGCACCTGGTGCGTTGAGTCCGGTGGTCCTGAGCCGGGAGTTGGTTGCGCGGGCCGTGGAATCATTACCTCTATCAATATGCTGGAATCACTTGGAGCCTATGAAGAAAGCGAAGAGCTTGATTACGCTTTCTACGACGTCCTTGGCGACGTGGTCTGCGGCGGGTTCGCCATGCCTATCCGTGACGGCAAGGCAGAGGAAATTTACATCGTCGTTTCCGGTGAGATGATGGCCATGTACGCAGCCAACAATATTAGCAAGGGTATCGTCAAGTTTGCCGCCTCAGGTACTGTTCGCCTGGGCGGCCTGATCTGCAACTCCCGCGCTGTAGACAATGAAGCAGAAATGATCGAGAATTTTGCTGCAAAACTGGGCACCAAGATGATCCACTTTGTACCCCGCAATAACGACGTTCAGCGGGCTGAAATTAACCGCCAGACCGTTATCGAATGGAAGCCGGAAGTCGACCAGGCCGATGTATACAGAGGCCTGGCAAAGGCAATTGACGAAAACGAGGACTTCGTGATCCCAACCCCGATGGAGATCGAGGTGCTTGAAGAGCTGCTCATGGAATACGGTTTGATGCAAGCCGCATAAGCAATGCGATAACAAAATGTTACCTAAACATATAGAACATACCGGCAAGGCAGGAGCCGTGCCGGCAAGTTGGAGATACAGTTATGATGATAATGATTCGCTCAATTATTCGGCCTGAAAAAGCAGACGCTGTCCTGGCAGCGCTTATGGATGCCGGCTTTCCCGCTGTCACCAAATATTCAGTAGCCGGCCGTGGTAAACAGCGCGGCATTAAAATCGGTGATGTTACCTATGATGAACTTCCCAAAGTCATGCTGATGAGCGTGGTGAACGCTGCTGATAAGGACTTCGTCATCCAAACAATCATGGAAACAGCCCGTTCAGCAGGCAAAGGTGCTTTTGGTGATGGTAAGATTTTTGTCAGTGAGGTGGAGGAGTCCTACACAATCAGTTCCGGCGTCAAGGAGACCGCGGCTGCATCTGAGGGGGTACCTGCATGAAAGAGGTTATCGCCATTGTGCGCATAAACATGATGAACCATACAAAACAGGCGCTCACCGAATGCGGAGTAGCTGCCTTCTTTGCCCATGAAGCCCATGGACGAGGCAAGGGTTTTGTCAATCCCGAAGTCCTCGAAGGGGCCCAACAGGGATACGAGGAAGCCGCTTCCTTGCTGGGAGAAAAGGGTAAACTCTATCCAAAACGAATGCTTACCGCCGTGGTTTAAGACAGTATGGTGGACTGTGTCGTAGAAACGATTATCAACACCAACCAGACCGGCATGCCGGGCGACGGCAAAGTTTTTGTCGTACCCATCAGCGATGCCGTCCGTGTCCGAACCGGTGAGACTGGCGAGATGTCTATCGCTTAATAAGGAGATTAATAATGGCAACAGCATCCAAGAAAAAGCTGGTGCAGTGGGAACCTTCAGATATC
>CALZIH010000313.1 GCA_945787305.1 uncultured Desulfobulbaceae bacterium
CAGAAGGTGTTTGTTTGCCTGTTTAAAATATTTCCTGATTAACGGAAAGTTTGGTTTTGGGCTTCTTCGTTCTTCGAGGAATATTTCAACTGTTTGCTCTGACAAGGGGATATCGCCGTTAAAGAAGGCGACTAAATACTCCTGATTGGTGTTGCCTGGTTTGGCCTCTGCCTCCTCCTGTTCATCCTGATCTGGCTCGTCGTCATAATAGACAAAACCAATCTCCTCCAGCTTTGCAATGTAGTCATCAGGATGATTTTTGAAAATGCGACGTACTTCATCGCTAATAATTTCATCATCAAGGAAGTCGTTTTCACTGCTGTCTTGGTTTTTATTGTTTTTGCTCATAAGCAAGGATACTATTGCGTGAAGAAAAGGATCGGGTCAATCTAATTTTAGATTCAATACACGTCCAATCGGTGTAAACCGTATATATTCAGGTGATGAACAGAAAGCAGATTGCAAGGCATTCCCCTACTCAGAGGTCAACATACCATGGCAAAGAAAAAGAACAAAAAAAATATCGCCAAACGCAAGGCTAAAGGCAACCAGCGCAAGGCCCAAAAAAGAAAGCTGCGTCTGGTCAAGGCAAAACAAAATAAAAAACAATCTCAATCCAGACACGATCATTTACCAGCGAGTTTTGATTATCCACCCCTGATGTCTGATGAACCGCCTGCCGGTTTTCGTGCAATTGGCATGAGCGCGGCAATGATGGAGTTTGCCAAAGCCATGATCAAACACCCCGATCTCAAGGAGCTTGAGAGTATGGAGAAGACCATTGGCCTGGCCATGCCACTTTGGAACTATGCCATTGCTACAGAAATGGGGGAAGTGAATACGGACATGAGGTCAGAGTGTTGCAAGGAGCTGCAACAGGTCTGCCATGTCAATCAGCAGGAAGCGGAAGTACTGATCGACAAGATGGTAATTCTTAAAAACGAGATGTTTCCTCCTGATGTTCAACCGCAAGGCAGCCCTATAATGTTCATGCGCAAGGGTGTTAGCCATATCATTGCACCGTTTAACTATGACCGGCTCCTTCTCAACGATGAAATATTACCTGAGACTGAAGATGACCGAAGGCTTCTTGGTCTACTGGCTGATTTGGATAGAATGATACTGGATTCGGCAGAAGATGGGGATTATGACAGCTGGCAGGAAAAATATCACGCCATGGAAAAGCAATGTGGCATCGCCTTCAAGGCCTGGTTGGCAGGAAAAGGAGTTACCGGTGAGTTTTATGAGGATTGTGCTTACCTAGCCGCTTTCTTTGTCAACTTTGTCTACCAGTATGGCCATGATAATGTCGGTATCCTGCGCAATACCGACGAACTTTATTTTGAAGAATTTTTCTACGATTTTGTCCTGCGAAAAGTCATAATGGAACCCAACGAACATGTGGACTGGGTACCGGCCCTTCGCCTGTTTTTTACCTTTCTGGCCGAGAAGGGTTATCTCGATGATGCCGGCCCCTACGTTATTCCGCTTGATACCTTTGAAAAACCGTTTCTCCAGCTTCTCCGTCAAGAGTATGGCTAAACACTGTGTCGGATATGGGGAAGGAAAGCGCAGATTTGTGATTGATCACCAATCCACCCTCCCGTCAATAAAGATGGACCCGTAAAAAGTCCAAAATGCTGTTTGCACTATACAGAAATACAGAGAGTTAAACCTTTCCGCCGTCGGTGGCGAGGCTTTTTACGACACCGACAATAAAGATAACCGAGAAAAAAGAGGGGCCGGTACAAGCCATCAATTTTATCGTCATGAGCTAAAATTATTTTCCGGTTCACCTTAATGCCTTAAAATTGCCAACGTCCTTTTCCTTTGCCGCCAACTTTGAAGACGATATCGCCATGTTCATCACGGACAAGATAATCAGGGGTCTTCTTGCTACCGCGCATATTTTTTAAATAATTAGGAGGCCTATTTAAACGGCTGACAGATGGCAAACTTGGCGGTGATGAGCAAAAAGATAGGGAGGTAATAAAATGGATGATGATTTGAAATATGACGCAGCGTTACCTTTGTATATATCCTACGGCAAAGGCTTTTCGATAGAAGAGGCCGAAAAAGCATTGGAACTTGCGTATTCGGAAAATTTGTCGGTAGTAATCTACATCCATGGTCGTGCAAAGGACATTGGAGAACCCCTGAAAAGCGAGAAGAAAAGATCTATCGTGATTTGGACGAGTTCAGCGATAGCCTCAAACGGGAAGGTGATGAAAAAGAGGTGTATCTCAAGGAGCAATTATTTATCAACTTTTACTTTGTCGCAGAGATAAGAAGGAGATGTCGCTGGGTGGGCAAAATGTATTTGGTCATCTTTTTTGCAAATTATTGTGTTGGAAGTATTGCAAGTGAACCACATTCAGGAGGGTTGAAAGTATGAGGACATTGAGGAAGAATGGTTGTTCATTTTTAATGGTTATAGCAGTAATTGGTATGTACGGTTGCGGCGATACTCATATGAGTAAAGAGAAAATTCCTGTTTCAGAGGAGGGCAAAGTTATTACCCTTGACCAGGGTTGGAACAAAGATCAACAAGCAGATTTTTATCATACTTCGCAGGGTTCGCAGTTTATGCCCTATTCCTGGTTTTTGGCATTGGAACAGCCGGGAAGCGATTCTTTATTCCGCGATGCCAACAACATAAAAAGACTGGGATTTATCCCCCAGGAGTTGAAGCCTGGTGTTAATCCGGACGGGTTGCCTGTTGGTTTTGTCAAGGATGACAATATGGATGCTGTCCTCTCTTCTGCTTTATCGACGTCGCGTGTGCAGTACGATGCAGAGAACACCCGTAGTCCATACGCCGAATGGTTAGGCTTCACATGCGCTGCTTGCCATACTTCCGAGATACAATATAACAATCAAGTCATGCGTATTGATGGTGGGTCGCCTTTGTCTGATTTTCAAACCTTGATTATTGAATTCTCAAAGGCCTTAAAGGCAACGACAGAGGATGATCAGAAATTAACCCGGTTTGCAAAAAATGTTCTTGCTGAGGGCGGGTATAATGAAATCGAAAAGCAAAATATTCAGGCAGAGATACGTACCTACATATCCTGGCTAGATAAGTATATTGCAATGAATTACAACGGATTGTCGGCACCCTATGGCTATGGACGCTTGGATGCCTTTGGTTCAATTCTTAATCGAGTGACAGCAAGCTTTACAGGGATTGATGAAAATGCAAGGCCAGCTAATGCTCCGGTTAGTTATCCCTTCCTGTGGAATACTTCGCAACTGAGCTGGGTGCAATGGAACGGCTCGGTAAATAATCACATTGACCGTAATCTTGGAGAAGTATCCGGTGTTTTTGCTCACACCGTAGTGAACACGGACATTGATGAGGATCGGTTTTTTTCCTCGGCAAAGATTGATAATCTTGAAAAGTTAGAGCTGGTAATGAGCGAGCTTGATTCGCCTAAATGGGATGCATTGTCTTCGCCATTACCCCCGATCGATCAGGCAAAAGCTGAGCAGGGTAAAACCCTCTTTGCCAAAAATTGTATGAGGTGCCATGGCATTCGCGATGGGAATGACCTGTTTCCAATGACAGCACCTAAT
>CALZIH010000314.1 GCA_945787305.1 uncultured Desulfobulbaceae bacterium
CAGATCACCGGTGTCATACCACTGTCGACCTCCAGATGTGATAAACGGCAGGTTTTCGTCATGCAAATATCCGGAGAAGACGTTCGGCCCACGGACCAGCAATCGGCCGGGAGCATCACCGGTTACCGGTTCACCGGTTTCGGGATGCAGCAACAGCGCCTCCATCGACGGCAACAGCCTGCCGATGGTGCCAGGCTCAGCATCGTCAGGACTGTTGACACTAATCACCGGAGAACACTCTGTAACTCCATACCCCTCACAAAGCACAGCCCCAGGAGCCATATCGTCCAGGTGCCCGAAAAGGGTCTGTGGACATTTCTCGGCCCCGGCAAAAACCAGTCGCAAGGATTCCAACTCGTTCGCTTCTGCCTGACTGAGCATGTTTTGCAGGAATGTTGGGGTTGAAATCAGAGCTGTAACCCCATATGATTTGACCATTCGAGCCAATTGCCGCCCCTCGGTGGGATTAGGCCAATACACGGTACGAAGACCAGTGCAAAGTGGCAGGATAACCGTTCCGGCAAGACCAAGGGAATGAAATACTGGCAGAATACCCAGCAAACGATCACTCCCCTTAAGCGCGAGCATCCGGCTAACATCACGACCATTAGCAAGAAAGTTGGCATGACTCAGGGGGACGGATTTGGGATGCGCCTCGGAACCAGAGGTAAAGAGAATTGCCGCAACCTCGACAATTTTTGCCCGGCGCAGCGACGACCATGAAAACCGGCTTTTTAACAAGGACATTATTTTTGCTGTAAGAGAAATCTCCCCTGCAAGGTCTTCCAGATAGACCCAGTTGACGCCTATGTCCTCAAGGGCAAACCCCTGATTCTGCAAACGACGGGTAAATGCTTTTGCAGTCAACACATGGGTGACACCACAGTTGTTCAGACAATATGCCACCTGGCCTGGGCCTGATGTCCAGTTGACCATCACGGGCTCGCGACCGGCAAACATAAGCGTCAGGTATGAAATCACTGCACTGACTGAAGCCGGTAGCATAATCCCTACCCGGGAACCGGGAATTTTGCGAATTTTCGGTAACAGAGCAAAAATGGCCAAGATGAGCTGCCGATAGGTCTTCTCACCGCTGATTTGATCGGCAACCACGATTCTATCAGGATGACGCGCAGCCTGATGTAAAAAAAGTTCGGTCACCGTCGAGCCTTCTGAAAACTGCAAAAGTTTGTCCGTCGAACCAGCAGACCAGGCAGCACTAACTGGAGAAAGGGAACTCGAAGGCGCATCGGGCATTATTCCACCCGCTGCAAGGATGCAATCGGCCACTGTTTGCAGACCGTCAAGATGATCGGCAGGTACGCCAAACTCCTCTCCAAGATAGACACCGAATTCGACCAGAATCAAGCTGTCCATGGCAAGATCACGGGCCAGGTGATCCTCTTCACGAACCTGCTCCACACCCGCCATTTCCCGAATTTTCTCCAGGACCAGCTCCCTGGTCGCTGCCGGAATCGTTGATGTATCAATACGTTGCCGGCTACGCGCTGGTTCGGGTATTTGCTGGATGGAACCCTGCAGGTTAAAATAGGGCACATGGAGACGGGGCTGTTCAATCCCGTTATAAAATTCTTCAAGAAAGCGATTGATGACCATTTTATCTGCGCTTCGAGGAAAATCAACCGCCTCATGCACCTCGATACGAACTGGCCTGCGGGGCATAAAAAAGATCCCATTGGCCAGGATGCGCAAAAAATGTTTACGCAGATCCCGTAACAATGACGGCACGCCATGGGCCCGACTGAAGCTGGAACCCCATAATCCGGTTGACCTCAGCAAAACTATCCGCACGTTTTTCACATTATGAACGATCTGATGGACGGCAGAGTTTGCCCCCAACTCCTCAACAGGTCGCCGCATTAACCGACCGGCAGGATAAAGCATCACATTATCCCCCTGCTGAAGACCGGCAATTACCTGCTCCAGCCCCTTTTCCACCTGACGACGGTTCTCACGCCCTCCTGTGGCAAGGTCAGGGATGACAATAGTTCGCATCAATCCAACAATGCGACGAATTACCATTCGGTTGACCTGGGATTCATCGGCCAGGGGCCTGGGTTGAAACCTGCCATATAGCCTACTCATAACGATAACCGGATCGACCAGAGCTGGATGATTGGGTAGAAATAGAATCGGCCGATCATCTGGCTGTATCTTTTCAAGCCCTTCAACTTTGACCCGGTATCGCAACCAAAGCATTACCATTACAAATATATTGAAAACTTTACCCATGACGTTTCTCTCTTATTCTTTGTCAATTGATGGTTTTTCCCATAGAACGGAGCAAGAAAACCAGAACAAGACCAATACACACTGAAACGAGGCCAAGGAACTGCATTGAGACAGCCGGCAGTAGTAATGCATCCATAATGGAAAATATTCTCCCGGAACACCACATGCCTGAAAAGGCAAGAAAATTTGCAGCAGCAATGATCCTGCCCTTGGAATCAGCGGCAGGTCGAACCTGGATAAAAGATGTAACGGGAATCAGGAAAAGACCGCCAAAGCTACCGGCTCCGACCAATAACAATAACAGCAAAAAAAACGGAACACTGTACATTATCTGCACCGCCAAGCCGACCGCGGCCATACACACCCCCATCCCAATGGCACCGGGAACCAGAACATGGGTCCAGCGTTTATCATCAGTGAGTTTTGCAGCGGCAAAGGCGCCGAAACAGACACCGATCATCAGTGAAACCGAGAGCAGGCTGGTGGCGGATTTGCTCATTTCCAGCTGTTGAAGCCCCAGAGTATTGATGACCATGACAGCAAGCAGGCTGACAAAATAAAAAAAACAATCACAGATTACGGCCAGTAGGAGCAAAGGGTCCCGGCGCATATCAATAAGGTCTCGGATAGACTTGAGCGGACCTGTCCAGGGAAAAGGTACTTTCCCGCCGGTTGCAGGCCGAGAATATACACCAAAGGCAGCCAGTGCCCCCAAGAAGGCTATCAAGACTACTGCACCGGCAACAACTAAACGCCCAAAGGGAATTGCGGTCTGCATCAATTGCAGATCAAGAGCAAAACCGGCCAGGGCCATGCCCAGCAGAATTGCCACCGTAGTCACCAGTTTGAGTATCGAGTTTGCGGTGGTGACATACTCTGGCGGGTACAGCTCTGGAATAGAGCCGTTTAAAGCCGGACCAAACAAAGTGGACTGCAGGCCCATCAAAAAGACCATGGCCAACACACAGGTCCAATCCAGGGTCAAAATCCCGTAGGCTCCGATGAGCATGGCGGCAAGCTCGAGGAATTTAACACCGATAACTACTCTTTTCTTACTGAAGCGGTCTGCCAACCATCCGCCCCAGGCGGAAAAAAGGATAAAGGGCAGGGAAAACCACTCGGTCGCCCTCCCCTGCAACTCAGACAGTCCTGCAGCAACGGCCAACAACAAAACAGCCTGTTTAAAAAAATTATCGTTAAAGACCCCGAGAAAATACGTCACGGCCATGGCAATAAATCGGCTGCGGGCCTGTTTGATTTCCTGATGCATGTACCTTCCTTTTACGTATTTTTGAGCCGAAAGACCATTAACCGGTAAA
>CALZIH010000315.1 GCA_945787305.1 uncultured Desulfobulbaceae bacterium
ATCCTGGGCCCTTTTGCTTTCGTTTCGGCAGCATGTCAAGATGATGGGAGGGGTGGAACAGGGCAGTTCAGCCAATCAGTTACACCTCCGTGCCGCGATTGAGGGTATTTCTGCCCTCAAACGACCCCTGCCGGTCATCCTCTACACCACCTCCGGCTATCTCCGGGACGGGATTAGTCGTTGGCTTGCCGGCTGGTTGGAGAGGGAGTGGTCGACCCATGAAGGCAATTCGGTGCGTCATCAGGCCCTCTGGCAGCAGTTGGCATCACTTCTTGACCAGTATGAAGTGGATGTCCGGGTTGTCAGTCGTAAGGAGGGATTTTGTCTGATGCAGGAGGCCAAGGAACTGGCAAGAGAATGGCAGGGGGGCCTGTAATTCTTTTCACCACTGCTACTCAGTATTGTTTTTGTAACCCATCGGATTATTCGACTGCCAGCGCCAGCTGTCCTCGCACATTTCGGTAAGTCCACGCTCGGCTTTCCAGCCAAGCTCTTTTTCCGCAAGGGATGGATCGGCATAGCATTGGGCAATATCGCCGGCACGCCGGGGGGCGATCCGGTAGGGAACGTCCCTGCCGCTGGCCCGTTGAAAAGCTTTGACCATATCGAGTACCGAGTAACCCCTTCCGGTACCAAGATTATAGGTCACCATTCTTGGGTTTTCGGTAAGCTTTTCCAGGGCTTTGAGGTGGCCGATTGCCAGGTCAACCACATGGATATAGTCGCGGACCCCGCTGCCGTCGGGGGTCGGATAGTCGTCACCAAAAACAGAGAGTTCCTGGAGGGCGCCAACCGCAACCTGGGTAATATAGGGCATCAGGTTGTTGGGGATTCCGTTGGGGTCTTCGCCGATACGACCCGATTTATGGGCGCCGACCGGATTGAAGTAGCGCAGCAGGCCGATGTTCCACTCACCATCTGCAACATGAAGGTCCCGCAGAATGTCCTCAATCATGCTTTTTGTTCGCCCGTAGGGGTTGGTGCAGGCAAGCAAGGGAAAGTCTTCTGTGATGGGTACACTGGCCGGATCACCGTATACCGTGGCCGAAGAGCTGAAAACAATATTCTTCACCTGGTGATCAATCATGGTCTGACAGAGATTGAGGGTGCCGGTGAGGTTATTCTGGTAGTACAGCAACGGTTTATCAACAGATTCTCCCACGGCCTTGAGCCCGGCAAAATGGATGACCGCATCTGCCCCTGTACTTTCAGTAAAGACCAGATCCAGGGACTTTGGGTCCATCAGGTCGGCATTGAAAAAGCGAATGGATTTGCCAGTCAGTTCTTCCACCCGTCTTATCGCCTCCAGGCTGGAGTTGCACAGGTTGTCCAGCACTGTGACCTGGTAGCCTTCGTTCAGCAGTTCCAGGCAGGTATGGCTGCCGATATAGCCGGCACCGCCGGTAACAATGATATGCTTCATGTCGGATCTCCCCGTCGATATTTTTTGGTGAATATACTAATATAACCTGTTCGACTTCAAATGGAAATTCTGATATGATTATATTTTCGTGAGAATAATTTAACCATTGAGTATTTCAGAGAAAGGAGAGCGATTATGCCCTATGTCAATATCCGTGTTGCCGGTAAGCTGGACCGTAAACAGAAAAAAAAGATTGTTAAGGGGGTGACAAAGGTCATCGCAGATGAGACCGGTAAGCCTAAGGAATCCATACTTATCTTTGTCGATGAAAGCTGCCGGGAAAATGTTGCCACGGGAGGGACACTCCTTGCCGATAAGTAATTATGGTGCCTGATGCCATACGGGAACAGGCCCGGGAGCTGCGCGAGCAGGTAAATTTCCACAACCATCGCTATTATGTCTTGGATGATCCGGTCCTTGCCGATGTTGATTATGACCAACTCTTTCGCAAGCTCCTGGAGCTGGAGAAAGAGTACCCGGAGCTGGTTACCCCCGATTCCCCAAGTCAGCGGGTGGGAGGAGAACCCCTTGCCCGTTTTGAAGAAGTAGCTCATCTCCACCCCATGCTCAGCCTGGACAACGTCTTTGCAACAGAGGAACTGGCCGAGTTTGAAGAAAAGCTGCACCGTTACCTGAAAAGCAGTGTGCCGATAACCTATATTGCCGAGCCAAAGGTGGACGGGTTGGCAGTGGAACTGGTTTATGAACAGGGAATGTTTATGACCGGCTCAACCCGAGGTGACGGCCTGGTGGGGGAAAATATCACTCCACAGCTACAGACTGTCCGGGATATCCCATTGAAACTGCAAGGCGATATGGACTTACTCCCAGATCAATTGGTGGTGCGGGGCGAAGTCTTTCTCGAGCGCAGCGGCTTTGCCGAGCTCAACCGGCAACGGGCAGAGGCTGGTGAAGCCCTTTTTGCCAATCCGCGCAATGCAGCGGCTGGCTCTTTACGTCAGCTTGATCCCAAGGTCACAGCTACACGTCCATTGCGTTTTTTTGTTTATGGAACGGCCGACAGCGGAGCGGTTCCCTGTCGGCGTCAGAGTGAACTGTTGAGCTGGCTTGCCGGGATTGGTTTTTCCATAAACCCGCATGTTAAGCTTTGCAGTGGGCTTGTCGATATTCAGGCCCATTATGTTCATTTGCAGAAGGTTCGGGATGAGCTGGTCTATGAGATCGATGGCATGGTGGTCAAAGTTGATGAATTTTTCTTGCAGCAGCGACTGGGCAACACCACTCGTGCACCGCGTTGGGCAGTCGCCTGTAAGTTTCCTGCTGTCCAGGCAGCCACCACAATCGAGTCGGTTGAGTTTCAGGTGGGACGGACAGGGGCAGTGACGCCGGTGGCCAGGTTGAAACCGGTTCACGTTGAAGGTGTGGTTGTACAAAGGGCAACGCTTCATAACCAGGATGAACTCGAACGTAAGGATTTGAGAATCGGTGATACGGTTCTGGTTCAGCGGGCCGGTGATGTTATTCCGGAAGTCGTTAAGCCGATTGTGGAAAATCGAACCGGAGGAGAGGTGGCCATTGTTTTTCCCAAAACCTGCCCAGTGTGCGGCCATCCATTGGTCAGGCCTAAAGGAGAAGCTGTAACCCGATGTGTTAATTCGCATTGTCCAGCCCAGCGTTTACAGAACCTGATCCACTTTGCCGGCAAGAGCGGTATGGATATCGAGGGGTTGGGAAAGAAAAATATGGAACACCTGGTTGCCGAGGGTTTGGTTGCCGATATTCCTGATATTTTTCGATTGCGAAAAGAGGATCTTGCCAGGTTGGATGGTTGGGGTGAAAAATCGGCAGAAAATGCTGTTGCAGCCATAGAAAAAGTAAAAAGAACAACGCTGGCACGCTTGCTCGGCGCACTCGGCATACGGTACGTGGGCGAAGTGACCGCTGCTTTGCTGGCGCAGCATTTTGGCGACCTTGAAGCGGTGATGCGAGCTACAAAAAACGAATTGCTTGCCATCGAAGGGATCGGTGAGCAGGCTGCCTCAAGCTTGGTTGATTACTTTTCGGACGCATCCACAGGAGCAATGATTACCCAGTTGTTTGCCGAGGGCTTGGAATTCTTTGACGTGTACTTCTAGGCGGGATCCTGGTGGGTGCGTCCTTTGTTTTTTTGTTTGGT
>CALZIH010000316.1 GCA_945787305.1 uncultured Desulfobulbaceae bacterium
TTTCTCTGCCCCATATACAAATTGTCGGTATTGGTTGCAACCTGGCATGTTACGGTGGAGTTGAGCCAGATGATACCAACATGCGTGAATTATCAATGCTGGCAGATAGCATCAAACGAGAATTTAATATTAATCTAGAAGTAATATCTGGTGGAAATTCGGCAAATTATAAATGGTATAACTCTGAACAAGATGTCGGCAGAATCAACAATCTTAGACTGGGAGAATCCATTCTCTTAGGTTGTGAAACCTTGAGCCGAAATCCAATCCCCGGCTTACACTCTGTAGCTTTTCAATTGATTGCCGAAGTTATCGAATCAAAGAATAAACCTTACCTACCATTTGGGAAAATCGGTCAAGATGCCTTTGGAAATGTTCAGAGTTTCAAAGACAGAGGAACCCGGCAAAGATTAATAGTTGCTTTGGGGAGACAGGACGTCTCTCCATCTGGATTGAGATCCAAGAAAAATCTGGAAATACTAGGATCAAGCAGTGACCATCTTATCCTCGACGGCGAAAGAAATAAATTACAGGTTGGAGATGAGGTACGATTCAACCTGGATTACGGTGCTCTTCTTGCTGCCATGACTTCTCCATTTGTTAAAAAACAATTTGTCGATTGTAATGGTAACAAGTTGGCTTAGGCATATCGCCGCTCTTCAGTTCCTGCATTTTTTCACAACACATACTGCAACATAATTGCTTGTTGAGAAAATTTAAAAGAATGCGCGGTCACCCATTAAAAGACCCCTTGTCAAGGCAAATAGATCCACGTAAAGGAAATAACATATTTTACCCTTGCATGGATATATCTTCTGATGCTCTCTTCGCCGTTGTGATTATCCCTTTCTACCGCAACCGATATTTCAAAGTTTTCGGTAACGTTTTTACCGCACCAGTCACCCATCAGGATCAAGGCGAAGGCAGGAAGATAATGGCTGAGGAGCGAAGACCTTAGAATAGAATGCAGGTTATTGAAATATCAGAATATTCATCGCGTAGCGACAAGCTAGCGAGGAAACAAGGGTTGTGGTATCTCGCCTTGCCTTGACGCAGGAAAACTTCTCTGCTGGAATAGACCTTCCCCCTTCCAGTCTTAACCTTTTGCCTGCCTGTCCAGACTTGAGGTGTCTCTACGAACCTTGCAAGATCCTGAACATTTTTTGCGATAGATGAACCCAATGCGCCTGAATTAAAATCCTAATCACTGAGTGAGAATCAGGAAGTATCGACCCTCGGTAAAATTTGCAAAACATAATCTTGCCAATTCACATTTCAATGAGTTGTAGAAACGCTATTGTTACATCAAATCAAGGTCTTCGAACCAACCGGCGTTTTCAGTCAGATGGCCCATCAGAATGCGGGATGCTTCTTCGGGGTGCTCTGGCCGAGAGTGGATTTGGCTCATCACCAAAATATCATCCTTACGTCCGCAGATCTCGATTTTTCCGATGTCATGGCCCATGATGAACTTAAAGCGCTTGGCATATCCGTCCAGGTGACGCTTTGCTTCAGACACAATGTCCACGCCGCGTTTCAGGGGCACCTGAAAGTGATGTCGTACACGCGAAACGGGCATGCACTGATACAGGTAGTAGGGGTTCACGCCGATACGTGTCAGTCCGTTCATCAGGTCTTCAAGGTCCTCTACGCTGTCGTTGACGCCCTTGAGGAACACGGCTTGATTGTTGACAGTGATTCCAGCATTCCGGATACGCATCACAGCTTCTGTGGACATATCGGTTATTTCATTGGCGTGATTGAAGTGGGTGGGGATGTAGAGAGTCTTCTGCTGGTTGAAATTACGCAATACTTCAATGAGCTCATCATCGAAATAGCGTAGGGGGTAAACTACAGGGGTACGGGTTCCGATCCGGACATAGTTTAGATGATCGATGTCCTTCAAGGCTTCCAGCATCTTGGCGATAACCTTGCTGGGCAACATCATGGGATCACCACCTGAAATGATCACATTGGTGATTTCCTTGTGTTCGGCAATATACTTGGCGGCATTCTGGAAGTTCTCGACGGTCTTGTCGTTGGGCAGTCCTACCAGGCGCTTGCGGAAGCAGTGGCGGCAGTACATGGAACAGTATTCGGTGGCCACGACCAAAGCTGAATAAGGATACTTGTGTAGAATCCCGTTGCCCTTATTGTGTTTGTCGTCACCGTAAGGATCTCCGGTAGTTTCGCCCATCTGACCGGCCACAACCAACTCCTCTGCGGTTGGAATTGCCAGCTTGCGAATGGGGTCGTGGGGATCGTTGGGATCAATGAGACTGAGGTAGTAGCGCGGGATATTCATGGGGTGATTATCCAACACCTCTTGCATGGAGAGTTCTTCCTCTTCCGTCAAAGAAAAATACCGCCTGAGTTTTTTTAGAGAATTAACGTTATTCGCCAGTTCGGTGTTCCAAGCCAATTTGCGAAAATCAATGGTGTCCAGTTTTTCGCAAGGCTCCTCTCCATTTAATTCACTCATTGATTATTTTTTTATCTCCTCAGATTTCTGTTTTATTGATTAACATAGCAAGTCTCATTGCCAAATGATGACTTTAAAATGACGTTCCTTTTCCCCTCCAAAATCTTATCCAGGCTGAGAGACCCTTTTTCCAGGGTAATGATACCTGTTTTTAACAGGAAGGAAAGTGGAAAATTAACATTGCCATCTCAAAGGTGGCATAATCGTTGTAACAGTCAGAATTGATTGAAGCACCCGCGGCTAAACAAAACCTGCCAAATCGAACTGCGGCATATATTGTTAAGGGACCTTGATTCGATGACCGAAACCTTGGCGAGTGGTGATCATATTGCTACAAGTTGTTCTATAGAAAAAACACTGGATCAAATTTTATTTTCAAGGCACCCCTCATGTGGTTCTTTAGAAAACTTACTTTCGACTGCCGGTGAATGCTGGTTTACAACGTTCGCTAGAATGACCATGGTAACAAGTACCTTCACTACCGCTTAGGCGGAGTCCAGAAAGATTGCAGCTGATTATCATTTATAGCGACCAATTCATATTCAAAAACAAAATGTTAACCGCCCAACAACATAGCCTACTCATATCGCGTGGCAAATCGGCTCTAAGGACACTCTTTATCGCCGATGCTTTAGCAATGCCTGTGCACTGGTTTTATGACACCAAAGATATTGTAAAAGCATTTCCCGGTGGGCTGAAAAAACTTGAAGATGCCCCTGAATATCACCCTTCGTCGATTATGTCTTATCATTCAACCAGCCGCGGAGGGCGTGGCGATCAGGGTGGTATAGCCACAGGAAAGGAAATTGTCGGTGATGTCATATTGAAAGGAAAAAGGAAGTATTGGGGGCGAGCCAATATGCATTACCACCAGGGAATGAAAGCGGGTGAAAACACCTTGAACGCGCATTGCGCTAGGGTGTTGATGCGCTCTATTATCAACAACAATGGACGGTATGATAAAAATCGTTATTTGGATGATTATATTGAATTCATGACCGCAGATCTTCCTCGACATCGGGACACCTATGCCGAATCGTATCATCGTGGTTTTTTTGCCAACATTATGGCC
>CALZIH010000317.1 GCA_945787305.1 uncultured Desulfobulbaceae bacterium
GCGGTTTTTCCTGGGAACGCCATGAAGGGAAGGGTTGGGTTGACTATTTTGGTGTCAATGAAAATATCGAAGAGGAAGAGAAACAGGGAAAGGATCCCTTGGAAAATAGTTTTATTCTTCGAATTATCGACCTACAGAGTGAGGGGCATTCTCATCCCCACTTTGGACGTGATGACGATCAAGCTAAACGGTATTCTTTCCAGGTTTGGTTGAATCCTCAAGTAACCGAATATCCAGGTGAAAATCTTATTGGCCGGGGATGGAAATGGGTGATCGGTCAAGGTGCTTCAGCCCGCGGGGACGACGCAGCTGTGATTTCAGAAAAACCCGGGCAGTAATTGTTCCCATGGCGAATAAGAATTCGGTATACTTAAAAGGAAGTCCAATGAAGAACGTATTCTCTTTATTTTTTATCGTATTGACGTCATTACCTTTGTTAGCATTAACAGCAAGAGCGGATGAATGCAATTTGCGTATCGGTGTCTCCCTCCACCCCTACTATTCGTGGGTGAGCAATATTGTTGGTGATGCGGTCAACGTGACGCCGTTAATACCTTCTGGATCTGACCCTCATACCTACCAGCCTCTGCCATCAGATCTGCAGCATCTGCAAAAGCTTGACGTCCTGATTGTCAACGGAGTTGGACATGACGAATTCGTTAATCCCATGTTGAAGGCTGTTGATCATCAAGGTTTGAAAATTATTGATACCAGCAAAGGTTTACCCCTCATTCCATCCTTTACCCAGCATTATGCTTTTGAAGGCGATGTTAAGAATGTGTCGTATAACAGCCATACCTATATTGCCATCACCGGCGCAATTCAACAGATCCAGATGATTGCCAGAGAGCTGGGTAAAAGCTGCCCGCACCAGGCGAAGGTCTATAAAAAGAACGCTCGCGTCTATGCTAAAAAGCTACGGCAGATGTTGTCAGATGCCCTGGTGAAGATCGATGAGATTGACACCAATGCCTTGCGTATAGCAACGGTCCATGATGGTTATGCCTATCTTTTGCAGGAACTTGGTATAGAAGTGGCTGCAGTGGTGCAACCCAGGCATGGGATTGAGCCCAGTGCCAGACAGTTACAGGACACCATAAAACGAATTAAGCGGGCCAAGGTGAATGTACTCTTCACAGAGCTTGATTATAAGAAACAATACGTCGAAATTATATTTCAGGAAACCGGTTGTCGTATCTTTAGCCTCTCCCATGTGTCCTCGGGAGAATACACCAAGGATTTTTTTGAACAGGCAATGCAAAAAAATCTGGATGATATTATTCAGGCGCTGACCGAGGCATCAGCGACTGAGTAAGGATGCAAAAGGAAATCATGAACAGTGCTGATGGAGATAACCTCCTGGAAATCAGAGGTCTCTCCCTGACTCTTGGTGGGAATAATATCCTGAACAACGTGAACCTGGATGTCAAACATGGTCATATTCATGCCTTGATTGGGCCAAATGGTGCGGGGAAGACGACTCTTATTCGTAGTATTATGGGGGGCATGCCCCATAAGGGGACGATTCGTTTTTTGTTTGGTGATAATGGCCGTATCGGATATGTGCCCCAGCTTCTGGAGTTTGACCATTCCGTTCCAATTACTGTTTTTGATTTTATATTTCTCATGCTGAGAAAATCGCCCCTTTTCTTGAGCCGGCGCAGGCCGATGCGAAAGAAAATACAGAAAATCCTCACCGCAACGGGGTGTGAACATCTTATTGATCGAGGGGTAGGTAACCTGTCCGGTGGTGAATTCCGTCGCGTCCTGTTGGCGCAGGCACTGGTGCCTAAACCTGAACTGCTGCTTCTTGATGAGCCGGCCAGCAACGTCGATGAAGTTGGCTCACGGCATTTTGAGCAGATGCTTATAGATCTGAAAATGGAGCATGGTCATTCTATTTTGATGGTCAGCCACGACATGCAGACGATTATTCGCATAGCAGACCGGGTAACGGCAATAAACAGAACTGTTACCTACGATGGTTCCCCGGATAACCTCAGCCTGTCAGATCTTCTGGTCAACGTGAGACCTGAGGTGTAATAGTCGATTTCCAGAGAGGTGGTATGGAATTTATTTATGATATAATTAAAGGCTGGGCAACGGCAGGATATTTGCCGGCGATATTTGAACATACCTTCATGATCCGTGGCCTGTTGGCTGCTCTTGTTATCGGCCCACTGCTTGGAGCCATGGGGACCGTGGTGGTCACAAAAAAACTTTCATTTTTCACGCAGACCATAGGCAATGCGGCCATGTCAGGTGTTGCTATTGGTTTGCTTTTCGGGGAACCCATTGAGGGAACGTATGCCGGTTTGTATGGTTTTTGCCTTATTATTGCTCTGCTTATGACTTTTGTTAAAAATCGTTCCCGCCTTTCCAACGATACAATCATCGGCGTCGTTCTAGCTCAAGTACTCGGTATTGGCATTATCATGATGATCGTGGTTACCAGCCAGTTTAATATCCATCAGGTTGAAGGCATCCTTTTTGGTAGCTTGATCACCTTAAATGATATGGACCTGATCACCTTAGCTATAGCTTCAGTGGTGGTCGGCATACTCTTTTCCTATAATTTCAATCGGGTTATGCTCGGTGGCTTTAACCCTATCCTGGCAAAAGCCCGAGGGTTATCTCCGGTTTTCCTTGAGTATGTCTTTGTAACCCTGATGACGGTAATTGTTGTGGCCAGTCTGAAGTTGATCGGTGCTCTGCTTGTCCTGGTTTTGATTGTTGTGCCGGCAGCGGGAGCACAGAATATAGTTAGTAATCTTCGTCAGTTTGTCTGGGTCAGCATGCTCTTTTCCACAATCAGCACGACGTTTGGGCTGTTGCTCTCCGGAATCTTGCCGGTGCCCAGCGGTGCAGTTATTGTGCTCGTTTCCAGTGTATTATTTTACGGATCCCTGTTGCTTAAACCTCTACTGTCCAGGGGCGGGATCAGCCAAGGGGAAGTCTAACTGCTAACAATCCGACCGGGACGGAGCAGTGTTTTGAATCAAAATCTTGTTGTGTATTTGGAGGAATAACCATGCAGCATAACCAATCATTTTTCAACTTTTCGGCGGTTAGATATTGTGGCTTTCTTCTCGTAGCGGCACTGTTCATTTTATCCATCGCCGTCTCTGCCTATGCCCATGCCACTGTCCTCTGGTGCTATGTAGAGAATAATCGAGTTTATGTGGAAGCTTTTTTTATGGGGGGGAAAAAAGTACAAGAGGGCAAGATTTATGTTCTCGACCAAAATGGAAAGAAAGTGCTTGAGGGCGTAACCGATAAAGAGGGCTTGTTTAATTTTGCCCCTCCTTCTCAGGATGACATGACCATTGTTCTGTTGATTGATACAGGTCATGGCACCGAGTTTAAATTAACAAAACAGGATTTTCTTGAGGCAGCGCAAGAGGGGGCTTCAGCGGAGAAGTAGAGCCTATTTTCTGGTAAAGGCTACCTTGAATAATTGTATTTTTGCTCGATCTCGGCGTTATGCTCAAAATTTTATCCTGGGAATATCCTGCCTGTGGTAAAATTGTTCGCATGCCT
>CALZIH010000318.1 GCA_945787305.1 uncultured Desulfobulbaceae bacterium
AAGTATCTTTATAAATATTCACCATTTTCCCCTCAAGAGACAGCTCTACCCTTCCTTGCAGCCGACCGGTGCCAGACTCTTCCCAGAGCCGGTTGAAAATGGATAGCAGTGTCGACTTGCCAGTGCCTGATGGACCTGTGATGGCAACGATCTTACCGGCGGGTATATCCAGGTTGATTTCTTTGAGGATGGTCATTCCGCCGTAATGAAAACTCAGTCGCTCTGTAGCTATTGCCGTCCTGTCCTGTGACATAATAATGTAAAATCTCTTTTTGCTTATCTCTTCTTCATCGTCTCAAGCGCCTGGAAACCTCTTGTTCCAGGAGAATGGCCACCAGAAAGAGCAGTCCACAGAGTGCGAAAAGGAGAATAGCCGCACCGAAACCACCCTGAAGTTCCGCCGCATCACTGTACTGTGATGAGGTATAATAAATATAAAACGGCAGGGCTTCATACTGTTCCAAAACAGAGCGGACCATACCTGCTGAGGCCACTGCGCCTGTGAGCATTATAACTGCCGTATCCTCAGCGGCACGTCCTATTGCCAGGATTATGCCGCCAATAAGATCATTCATCCGCGCTGGTAAAAGTATAAACACAATGTTTTGCAACTTGCTGGCACCAAGTGCAGGACCAGTGAGGCGCAGATCAAGTGGGATAGAGCGGAGACTTGCCTCGGTACTCCTTACCAGATAAGGAACTATGAGAAATGCCAGCGCCATTGCCGAGAGCAGCAGACATGGGCCGAAACGTCCGGGATAAAGCCGGTGGAGAAGAATTGTCAGTGCAAAGCCTGCAAGACCAATGACAATAGAAGGTAACCCGGCAATTATATCAAAGAGGAGACCAAGCAGACGCCGCTCCTTGGGAGAGCTGTACTCCGCCAGATAGATACCGCCACAAATACCGGGAATAATCGCCAAAGCAAGGGCCAGTATGACCAACAGACCGGTACCCGCTAGTGCGGGGAGCAAACCGTCAAAAACCTGACGATGACCGAGCAAGGCATCCAACACCGGTACCTTCCCGAAAATCAGTTCAAGCCCAAGCGCGTTGCTGCCTCGTATAAGCAGGTAGACGATCACCGTTGATAAAATAAGCAACGGGAGTAGGCCGAAGATCCAGCAGAACAGAACAAGGCCACGCTCCGTAATCCTATTCATGGCCCAACCTCCCGGAATCCTCAACCTGTATGACCCTGTAGGCACCGAATTGGCCGAGCAGACGGATGGCGAGGATAAGGCAAATTGTAAACAGGGAAAGGGTCAGCCCACAGACAAAAATCGTGGTGAACTCCATTGAAGAAAAATCGGCGGCAATCACCAGCGCGATGTGAGCTGTGAGAGTTCGACCAGACTCAGTGATGGACTCAGGCATTGCAACACTGTTGCCAGCGAGCATCAGGCTGATCAAGGTGTCACCCATTGCTCGTCCAAGTCCAAGGACGATACCAACAAGGAAGGTTGGGTAGGCTTGTGGCAGCAGCAAGTAAACCAGCTTCTGCATTGGTCTCGCACCAAGACTATCGACTGCAGTGCAGTAGGATCTTGCAACGCTCTGCATACCGTTTACAAAGAATATGATCATTGTCGGTGCGATCAGCACCGCCAGCACCAGTGAGGCGGTGAGGATTGAAAAACCAGAGCCCTGAGTGACGTACTCGCGCATCAGAGGCACTAATAAAAAAACGGCTACAAAACCGTATACCACGGTAGGTATTCCGGCCATGAAACGAATGGCTAAAAGGAGTAGCCGACGTAAAGGGCGAGGAGCGAGCAACTCTGCCAGGCAGGCGGCGCTTATACTCATCGGCAGGCTGAAAAGCAGAGCAAGCAAAGTAACTCGTAAGCTGCCCATAATCATTGGCAGGATACCATAGTTCTGCTGGTGAGGATTCCAATCTGTAGAGAAAAGAGCGTTGAAACTGCCATTCTCCAGCATTGGCCAGCCCAGGAGGGCCATCATAAATAAAATGGCGATGAGAAGCAAGCCGCTTCCCATCGCCATGGCCCGACAAAAATATTCAAAACCCTTAACGGCGTTTATCACAAAGGATCAAATTTTAGAAAAAACAGGATTATTTTACTGCAACAAAGCCCTTTGCCTTCACCAACTCCTGGCCAGTGGGGCTGAAGAGGAAATCGATGAACAGTTTTGCTAGTCCCTCAGCATCACCCTTTGTAATCGAGTAGAGCCCACGAGCGACAGGAAAAGAGCCGTTCTTGACATTATCAAGGGTGGGAGCAACACCATCAAGGGTTACCGGGGCAACTGAGTCATCAATATGCCCCACAGATACAAAACCGATTGAGTAGGGATCACCGGAGATGGCTGTCTTCATGGCACCGTTAGAAGGTACTACGTTGGCTTTAGGTGAGACCTCAGCTTTCTTCAAACCCTTTTTCCAAAAGACTGATCGGGTACCGGAGGCGGCGTCACGGTCATAAAGGTTAATGGCGCGATCTTCTCCACCAAGCTCTTTCCAGTTTGAGATCTTGCCGGAAAAGATGTCCTGCAGCTGTTCTGTGGTTAGCTCGGTGACTGGGTTTTTAGGGTTGACTACCGGCCCAACGCCATCAATGGCCCACTTGTGCATGATAAGGCCGTAGGTACTGATTTCCTTGTCTGTTGCCTTTCGACCAGAGTTTCCAATATCGATCAAACCTTCGCCAACCTGCTTAATTCCCACGCCAGAGCCTCCACCGGCGATGGTGATGCGAATGTCGGGGTGCGCCTCACCTATGATTTTCGCAGCCTCTTTCATAACCGGAATGTGGGCGGTACCACCTGCAATCTTAAGCGAGCCGCTCTGTCCTTTGAAGGAGGCAAGATCACCCGCATGTGTGAAGGTTGCACAGGCGACCAGAAAGAGGACAGCCAACATCAATCTGAATAGTTTTGTCATGGTTATTTCCTCATCAGAATCATTAATATCAGTACTTTTAGCCGACCAGAAACAACACCCGCGAGGATTTTGCACCTAGCCAAAATAATTGACAAATAAAGTGATTTGAGTTGGTAACACGGAAAGGCCGAAGAGTCCAATAGGTAGTTTCAATGGCAGCTTTACTAGCAATAGAAACTTTCTATGGTGCCTTTGTGGGGCAAACCCAGAACTAATCGTTCTTTTTTTGCCTGTTCGGAAGTTTCAACGACTTTACCACACACGATGGGATTGCAAGTACCATGTATGGCTATCCACCTTAACGCGCTGTCCGATTTCCTGGGGCCACCTCTACTGGGTTCATTTAACTGTAAATATTTGTAACCATGTTCATGTTATCGATACAGGTTACATAAAATCATTATAAGTTTTTCTCGAATCTTCTTTTCGTTTTTATCATGTAGAGTTTGCTTTTTGTTTTTTTATTCTTATCATTTGATCTGTGGCGCACTGTGGTATATCTGTATGGTTACAGCTTTTACGAAAAAACAAGAAATGGGGGTCGTATGAAACAATTAATAAAAGTTTCAGGATTAGCATTAGTCATTTTGGCAACAATTTTAATAATGAATTCGACGTTGTA
>CALZIH010000319.1 GCA_945787305.1 uncultured Desulfobulbaceae bacterium
GCACGATTTCAACAATATGCTCAGTGTAATCCTTGGGTACACAGAGATTGAAATAGAAAAAACTACCCCTAACGATCCAATTTATGAGGATTTGCAGGAAAATTTAAGCGCGGCCCGGCGTTCGACAGACATAACCAGGCAACTGCTGGCCTTTGCCCGTAAACAGACCATCAAGCCCCAGGTTATTGATCTCAATGAGACCATTGAGGGGATGCTCAAGATGTTGCGCCGACTCATTGGTGAAGACATTGATCTCACCTGGCTACCAGGGGGTGGGCACTTTCCGATCTTCATGGACCCATCCCAGTTGGACCAGATCCTGGCGAACCTCTGTGTCAACGCCCGTGATGCCATAGGCGGTGTGGGGAAACTCACAATTGAAACTGACAAGGTTTACCTGGATGAGAACTATTGCGCTGAACGGCCTGGGTTTACCCCCGGTAATTTTGTCATGCTGACAGTGAGTGATAATGGCTGTGGTATGGAAAAAGACATGCTGAACAAAATATTTGAACCGTTTTTCACCACCAAAGGTCTGGCTGAAGGAACCGGTCTGGGGCTCTCAACAGTGTATGGCATTGTAAAACAGAACTACGGTTTCATAAATGCTTACAGCGAACCAGGTGAAGGTAGTACGTTTAAAATTTATCTGCCCAGACATGTGGATGAAATCCGGCAGTCAGAAGAACGGGATGATACACAGCTCCCTCAATCCCGGGGCGAAACCGTGTTGATAGTGGAAGATGAAGTTTCCATTTTAAAACTGGCAAAAAGAATACTCTTGAGTTCGGGTTACAAGGTTCTTGATGCTGATAAACCAGGCCAGGCGATAAACCTGGCCGAAAAACATGAAGATACAATAGATCTTCTCATAACAGATGTGATCATGCCGGGTATGAATGGCCGTGAGCTGGCCGAAAAGCTCAATCGTATCTTTCCCGATATCAAAATCCTGTACATGTCCGGCTACACTGCCAATGTCATAGCACACCGTGGAGTACTTGATGAAGACGTGGAATTTATCCAGAAACCATTCTCCAACAGGGACCTGTCAAGCAAGGTGCGCAAGGTTCTCGATGAGATGGATGTTTAAGGAACACCAGAGGGCCGGATATATTTTAATATGACAGCCGCATTCGAGAAATTTCAGAGGGGATGAATAGTTAAAAATAGCCGTGCCGGTATTGCCGCCGCTCACTTAAGAGGGCGGAGGCGAGCGTCAGTAAAGCATGACTGAGGATAAAGGCCGCAATGTTGAGTGTATGATTAAAGATACCGAAAACTGCCCATTCATATCAGATATCATTACGTATAACGGCTGGGTAATGCAGGTTTGCCAAGATGGTATGAGGTAAGGTTAACAAATGGTAGGCACACATTATGTACCCCCCTGTACAGAGCCACTTGAAAGCCGTAAACCTTAAAAAAGTCCACAGACCTCCTCACTTCCGGGAATCAGGAAATAGTCTTCAGTTACCGCCAGCCGTCTAAATGTTGAGTTAACCGCTGGCCCCCTCTTAAAAATTCCACATTTCACAAAATAGGTAATTCTACCTATATGAAAAAGTTCACCGCTGGGATTCAATACGTTCAACCCTGTAGACAGATAGGTAAAAAGAGGTTCATCATACATTGTCCTCATCGACACCGTACATCCTGTGTTACGTTCGACAAGCTCACTGCTACCCAGACCCCAATAAAAGAATCCTCAACTTTACTTCACCTGCCGGAGCTGTTATCTCGGCAGGTGGATCAGGATCACTATTTTCAGGAGGCGGAACGTAAATCCTGTCTGATATATCAATCCCGCTGCTTATCCGGGTAGAATTAACGGTTTCTCTTGCATTTGAAGAGTAGGCCAACTGCCAAAAGGCTGTTTTTCCAGCTTCATATCGCCGTCAGGCCCTTTATAGATATTGATCCATGCCTTCCAGTTTGTATCATCCAGCTCCGGATAATCGAGTCTGAAATGACTGCAGCGGCTTTCTTTTCGAACAAGTGAGGCTTTCAGTTTCATCTCGGCGCTGATAATCATGTTTCTCGTTTCATGGGCGAGGCGAAGTTCATGCATATCAGCAGCTCTCAACATCGGTACGTGATGGTCTCGCAACTCTTCAACGTAGGCCAGAGCACCTTTCAACAGGTTCTCCTTCTTGATATAAATGATAAAATTGGGAATCATGATACCCTGCAGAGTCTGGGTGACCCAGGCCGGGCTATATCCGGCTTTTCTTTGCAGAGGGGCCAGGATCTCTGCTTCAAGCTCTTTTATCCTACCAGCTGGAACAGCCTGGACAGAGACGGTTTTACAATAATCCGCTGCAGCCTCCGCAGCGACAGCACCCTGAACAGCGGAACCGGCAAGGGAAGAGCCGATTTGGGTATAAATCCCCCCAGACAGATACGAACCCAGAGCATCTCCGGCGGCATACAAGCCGGGGACAGTTGACTCACACTTGTCGTTTATAGGGACCAATCCCTCCGCTTTATGAATTGCCATGCCCGCAGACGATCCTCCGACAGAGCTACCTCTCCCGACATGAGGAGGACCACCTTCCCCCTTTGCTCGTGGACCAGCTGCGGGAGGGCTTCCTTTTGGCGGGCCACCGCCGGGAGGACCACCTCTGTCAACTCTGTCAAACTCGGCAGGTCTGTAAGGTCCACCTGCAACATGCCCTGAACGATCCATTGCGTGAGGTCCGCCGACAAGGGGACCACCCGCCATATAGGCCCGATAATTCATGTCAACCCCCAGGTCGTGATGGACTTCCACCCCTGTTGTTCCGGGTTTTCTCTCAAACATGCCGTGCCACCCGTCAAAACAGGCTGCAGGGTTGGCGGCCTGTCCGGAATGACCGTCATTCCACTCCTTGCCTGTAACTTTTGCGCCGATGTCATAGGCCATGACGGTCCCGTCATGAGTAAGATCGCAGATAGGAAATCCGTTAGGCTTGAAACCACCGGCACCTGTACAGAGAATCACACTTTTTGCTTTAAAAACATGAACCTTTTCCGCATCCAGGCTAAAACCTGCAGCACCGGCAATTCGGCCTTCCTCTTTTATGAGATGGGTGACGACGATGCGTTCCAGTATAGGGATATTTCGCTCTTTGATCGGTTTGTTAAAACACTTGTTATACAGAGGTGATTCAAAAAAACCCCATTCACGCAGATCATTGACCCTGGCCAGAGAGTGTTCAGCCATTTGCCTGGTATAGACAGGATTGTTTGTGCCAAGAGCTGAACGGGAAACCAAACTTACAAAGTCATCGATGCTCATTTTCTCTTTAAAAGCATCATAGGCAAATATTCCTTTGGCAAATGGGGTTTGACCGGATGAGCCGAGACGCCCCTTGGAAACAAGTGTCACTTCGGCACCGGCATCATGGGCTTTTACCGCTGCAAACAAACCTGCCATTCCGCCCCCGATCACGAGTACATCAGTGACGCTTTCCCGGGCGTGTATTGCTCCGGCATTTACGCTGGATTTATTTTTCGCCCAGCCGGTAGAAATTCCCACAGTTGCCAACGTTGCAACACCTGCAGCTCCGCCAGCCAGGGTCATAAACCGGCGACGTGACATTGTCTTAATAGCTTGTTGTTGGCTCATAGTGCAACCTCCTGTAGTTTTGTTTTTTTCGGCTAAGAATATTTGTTTTTAAAAAAAGGAAAACACCGCCCGTTGCACCAGCAACAAGATAGGCAGAAAAAACTGGTGTGGTATGGCGTCCAAGATCGATGGCATGCCATACAGCACAGACCATAAAGAAAACAGACAGTATCCCATGGAAAACCCGCCATGTTTTATAGTTCTTGAACAGTTGTTTTCGAAAAAAAGAGGTGAGTCCCAGGACAAGCATCAATACCCAGGCACAGATACCGGTCACAACTCCTATGCTATTCGTGGTTGTGATAATGGTGAAAAACGCGTCCCTGCAGTCAATACCGGCTTCAAAGCAACGAGGTACGACAATCAGAAGAGGATGGACAAGGAGGATGGTTAAGAAGCAATATCCTAACAACTTATGTACCTTGACAATCCCGCTCACCGAATAGTCATGAACTATCCCTCGACTGCATCTGGTGAAAAAAAACTGCGCGATCATCAGAGAAAATGCCACGAGAGTCAAAAGAGAGAAAGCTTCCTTCAAAAGAGTTCGTCTCGGCACATCTCCAGCTGCATAAAATAAAACCGGCATCCCAATAAACAACACAACAGCTTTCAATAGACTGTTATCCCATATTTTTTTATCCATAATCATCCCCATGACACGATGACCGGAATAGCCTTTTCCGGTGAAATAGTGATTGCGTCGACAGGACAATACATCCTGCACAGGTGACAAATCTGGCAATCAGCCCCATATTTGATGATTGCCTTTTTCGTTTCAGGGTCAAGCCGCAAAACATCAGTGGGACAGCTTTGCACACATATTCCGCAGCCGATACACCCATTAATTGCTTCAATGGTCATTTTCTTCTCTTCTCCTTATCCGTATCGCTGTTTACAGACATGCTGTCCGGAACTTCTGAACAACATGTTTTGAATTTACATGTCTTTATCGATTTTTATGTCCTGCCGGTACGGCCACCAGTTCACCTTCAATGGTTTGACATGTTGCGCTGAGGGATTCACCACCGCGACCTGAAAATGTCACGGTATCACCTTCCTGTTTCGTCTTACACGCTTCAATTGCCTCAGGTGGTGGGCCTTGCTGTCCTCGGCTGCCGGCATAAGCTGTAACACCGGAAAGGGTGGCGATAATTATCATTGCAGTTAATCCTTTTAATAAGTTGTTCGTGTTCATTGGGTGTCTCCTTTCAGGCTGGTAAACCTGATGCAGTATGGTGTATCCGATCGCTGTTTATTCATTGGTGATCGTGTTTGTTATGGTAGAAGTTAACCTGTAATAATGCAGGAAATATGAAGGAAATGTGGAAGTAGATAAAAAAGGTTTTTTTCCCCCATCAAACGACAACCGAAATAGATTCCTCCAAACATCACACCTCGTTCTAGTAACGCGTGAACTCGTCACAGTCCTGTTGAAATGCTTCAAAGATTTCATCTTTCAGCGTCTGTCGGATGGTTGCGATTACCTTCATAAACATAGCGGTGGTAACCCGG